>NZ_JANSJC010000008.1:0-86140 GCF_047462375.1 Synechococcus sp. H55.8
GCTTTGGCATGATTTGCTCCCTAGAAATTGTGAAGCAATACATCCAGAATCAGTCAGAGGGTGCTATCCATCCCCACCGTATAGACGGTGGGGAATTCCGCACCTTACGTTAAACGTAGCCGTGCTCGGCCAGAAACTCCAGAGAAATGCCGCTCTCCGGCGGAGCCAGGCCCAACAATTTTTCCACATACTTGCCCAGCATGTCCGCCTCCACGTTCACCGGATCCCCCACCTGCAGCAGGGAGAGGTTGGTCTCGCGGTAGGTCTGCGGGATCACCGCCACCTTAAACCAGCAGCCCCCCTGGCGCGCCTCGGCAATGGTCAGGCTCACGCCGTTCACCGCCACGCTGCCTTTGGGCACGATGTAGCGCCCAATCTCCGCAGGAACTTTGAAGCTCAGCTCCCAGGCGTTGCCACTGGCGACCTGATCCCACAGTTGTCCCACTCCATCGATATGGCCGCTGACGAAATGTCCCCCCAGCTTGTCTCCCACGCGCAGGGAAGGTTCGAGGTTAACCGTGCGCGGGCGGGATCCCTGGCCCCAAACCGAGCGGCGCAGCGTTTCCGGCGAGACATCGGCCAAAAAGCCATCGGGCAGAATCTCCACCACCGTCAGGCAGAGGCCGTCCACCGCCACGCTATCGCCGTAGGCCAACTGCGGCTGTAGCTCTGGGCAGGTAACCCGTAGCTGTGAAGAACTGATCAACTGGGCTGTGCCGAGACTGCGCACCAAACCTGTGAACATGACTCTGCCCTCCTTAAGCTTTGCCAGCTGCTTTTTTGGCTTTTTGTTTTTCTCGCTCTTTGGCTCGTTTTTCAGCAGCTTTGGCTGCTTTTTCAGCAGCAATCCGCTCTTGTCGAGCTCTCTCTTTCTCTTCGGCAATCTTCTCCAAGTAGTAGTGGTAATCGCCCTGGTAGGCTACCAACTCGCCGTTGCGGATCTCGACAATTTTATTGGCCACTTTTGAGATAAAGTAGCGATCGTGAGAGACCAGAATTGCCGTGCCGTCGTAATGCTGTAGAGCCTCTTCCAACATCTCCTTGGCTGGAATATCCAGGTGGTTGGTGGGCTCATCCAGGATCAACACATTGGCCGGTTGCAGCAGCATTTTTGCCAGGGCCAAGCGGGCTTTTTCTCCCCCACTCAAAGCTGCTACTTTCTTAAAAACAGCGTCGCCGCTGAAGAGAAAGCGCCCCAGCAGCGTGCGCACTTCCTCATTGTTCCAGTCGGGGACTTCGTCATGAATTGTATCGATCACGGTTTTGTTCAGATCCAAAGCCTCTGCCTGATTTTGCTCAAAGTAGGCAGGAATAACATTGTGGGGCCCCAATTTTGCGGATCCCTCGGTCGGCTGCTCCAGGCCGGTGATAAGGCGGAGCAGCGTCGATTTTCCCGCCCCATTGGGTCCTAAAAAGGCGACGCGATCCCCGCGTTCGATCAGCAGTTCTGCGCCCAAAAATAGAATTTTGTCGCCATAAATGTGGGTTAGGTTTTCGATCTTCACCACCTCGCGGCCACTGCGGGGGGCAGGAGGGAAGCGAAACCTAAGGGTGCGCACATCGCCAACCGGCGCTTCCACGCGCGCGATTTTTTCTAGTTGTTTTTCGCGGCTCTTGGCCTGGGTGCTGCGGGTGGCGCTGGCCCGAAAGCGATCGATGAAGGCCTGTTGCTTTTCGATCTCTTTTTGTTGTCGCTCGTAAGCCGACTGTTGCGCTTCTCGTTGCTCAGCTTTTTGTGCCAGATATTGAGAATAATTGCCTAGGTAGGTTCTGGAAACACCTCGCTCTGTCTCCACAATTTGGGTACAAAGTCGATCCAAAAACTCGCGGTCGTGGGAGACGATCACCATAGGGATCGTCAAGCTCTTGAGGTAGTTTTCCAGCCACTCGATGGTCTCCAAATCCAGGTGGTTGGTGGGCTCGTCCAGCAACAGCAAATCCGGCTCCTGTAGCAGAATCTTGCCCAAGGCGATGCGCATCTGCCAGCCGCCGCTGAAGGCGCTCACCAGGCGATCCCCATCCTGCGGCTCAAATCCCATTTCCGGCAAGATTTTGTCGATGCGGGCCGCCAGTTCATAGCCGTGTAGGCTCTCAAATTGCCGCTGCAGGCGATCCAGACGGCGCAGAAGGGACTCTAAGGTGTCGGGATCCGCCTGTTCCATCTGCCCGGTGACCTGGGCCATCTCCGACTGGATGCGGCTTTCTTCCCGAAAGACCGTCCACAGCTCCTCTCGCACCGTTCGGGCGGGATCCACCTCAAACTCCTGGCTGAGATAGACGATGCGCAGGTTGGCAGGGCGGATCACCTCGCCGCTGGTCGGGTCTTCTTGCCCACAAATGATCTTGAGCTGGGTGGTTTTGCCAGCCCCATTCACGCCCACCAAGCCGATGCGATCCCCGGGCTTGACCTCCCAGGTCACGTCCTTGAGCACCTCGCCGGTGGGGTAGATCTTGCTGATGTGTTCCAGTCGCAGCATGGGGTTCCTCGGTTCTGGGGGCCGACGGGGGAAATGTGGCGTTTTCTTTACATGCCTCACTCATCTTAGGCAGTCTTGGGATCCGCGTCCACGGGCCCTGGGCGGTTCCCGCTTCGTTTTTTCATCTTTTCATCTCGTCTTCTCCACTCGATGGTCGTTTTGCCGGTACCTGCTGAGGCCTTTAACATTACTTAATTCGGAGATTAAACTGTCCTTAACCACTAATAGAAAAAACTGAGCTAGTTTATAAGTAAGTTTAGGGTAGCCCAAGATGGCCAGCACTATTGTTAGAAAGAGGGATCGGCTAATATTACGCTCGCAGAATGACTGGTTTTCGCTTTTTATACTTATATTTGTTGCATCTGCTTTCCTCTCATTTGCCACTCTTCAGGCTGCTAGTGTAGATAGCCTAGAGATATCTTGTGTAAAGAGGGGAGTTAGGATGGCGGATTGTCAATTTACAACCATCCCCAAGCTTAGGATTTTTCCTCCTTCTAACAAAATCTACTCGGAAATTACAGGAGCTGAACATCAAACCGAAGTTGAAGAGTTTATAGATGATGAGGGAGATAAGTCTTATACTTATAGCTACTACCTAATTCTGTTCACAAGTGGAAGGATTTTGGATAGAGTGGAGGTCGATAGCAATAATCGCGCCCAATGGGCCAGTGAGCAAATCAATCAGTTCTTAGGCGAAGGCCAGGGAAGTTTAAACGTTGTCCACCATGATCTTCCGTCAAAATCTATGGATGCATTCTCTGCAGCCATTATCTTTTCATCCATTAGTCTAATTCCTCTTTTTATGTTATTTTTAATAATAAACTATGAGTCTGTTGATATTAATGGTCAGCTTAGAAAAGTTATAGTTACCCAGATTAATTTGCTGTCTAATAGAAAAACTTTTGTTGACTTCGAGGATGTCAAAAGTATTAGCCTCATAGAAAAAGTCGATAGTGATGGGGATAAGCTCTACGAGCTCAAACTTCAAACTAGAACGGCGGGTGAGATCACGTTGTTTACATCCTACATAGAAGAAAAAGCTGAGACTTTAGGAAGAGAAATTGCCACCCTGACGATGCGCCGCATTGACAGAAAAGCTCTTCCCGAACCGGAGAGGGGAGCCGCTGACTAAACGCCGTAGGAGCGTGCTTGCAAAAAAGTTTGGGACAGGAAGTTTAGCTCTTGCAAAATCCCCGAAAATGTTAAGAGAGCCCTAGGGAAGCAAAGACGCGATTTAGGGTTAAGGTATCTTTGATTTGCGTTTAAGCTTGTTGACGTGTTCTTCTTGGATTGTTAGACCCGAGGCAGTTTTTAACAATGTCGGGGTTCTTTGTATGAGGGTTGCGCCTGGATATATTGCTCTGACTTTTCTAGCACTAGCGGTGGGGGTTCTCCTGTGCAAGCTCAGGTTCCTATTCGTGAGCTCCAGCGTTATACCGGGGTTTTGGTTGCCGGTCGGATCACGAGCGTTTTCGGCAACAAGTTTATTTTGGACGATGGAACGGGCCAACTGCTTGTTGACGCCGGCCCAAGCTGGTACCGCCAGATCCAACTGGTGCCCGGCGAGCGGGTTACGGTGCTGGGGAAGTACGACGATGAAGACTTCGACGCTTACCGGATCACCCGCGAGAACGGTGAGGTCATCGAGATTCGTCCGGCAAGCGGCCCACCACCCTGGGCGGGAGGTTCCCGCGATCCCAGATAGGGCTCCAGGTTTTAAACCTTTTCCAATGCTTGCTTGTTGCTGATCGCTGCCGATCCTTGTCAACACTGTCAGGGATCCTGACTCCAGGCGGTGTTTTTATTTGAAGCTGCTCAGGACGTTTCTCGTGCTCTGCGCTGCCTGTTCCTTGGCCCCAATCCCTCTTCCAATGCTTGGGACTGGGGGGGAGGACGCCGAGGGCCCAAAGCGGGTCTTGCGACCTAAGGGATCCACTCCAGGCCAAAGCCAAAGCTGGATTCCTGTGCCAAGGTCGAGTTGCGCAAGCTATAGCGAGCAGAAAGGCGAAAGGAAGGGCTGATGGCGTAGGCAGCGGTGATCTCCGCCAGGGTGGCTTGTCCTTTTTCCTGGGGGGCAACCCAACTGTAGCTGCCGGTCAAATCTGCTGCTTCGGGCGCCAGGGCCAAAACGGCAAAAGCCCCATAGCTAACTCCGCTGAGGCTGTGGTTTTTCTGTTCCAAAGCTCGATACCCCAGTTGTGGTGCCAGATTGAAAGGGGATCCCATAGGGGCCAGAAAGTAGCGTATCTCCGACCCGTACTGGCGCACTTCTGGATGTTCGGAAGATTGTCGATAGTCACCGCTGAGGGTGAGGCGATCGGCCAGGCGCAAGTCCTGCAGGCTGATTCGCCAGTGAGAGGAGGACTCGAAACCGGCCTGCAGGCGGGTGGGCAGGACGGGGGTATTGCGGATTTCTTCCAGGAGATTGGGTGGATTTTGCAGCCAGCGGCGCAGCACCGGGCTATTTTCCAGAACTTGGCCCTCCAGCCCCAAATCCAAAGCGGCTGAGAGCGGGGCCGGCACAGGATCTGGAAGACTTGCTTGCGTCGAATTGGCCCAAACTGGCCACCCTGGCGTCAGCTCGGCCCCGAGGAGCAACAGACCCAAGCAAAGCCCTTTGCCAGATCGCTCCACCAACTGCAACCCTCGCCTATCCCGTTTTTAACTCTAGCTGCTTCGAGAGGGATCCTCCACAGAAAACGGGACAGCGGAGAACCGGGGGCGGCTCAATGACAACGGAAAACCTAGCTCTTTCGGCTGTGGGCAACAACCCGCAGGCGCTCGGCTAACTTTTGCAGTTGCCGCTCAAATTGTAGATTCTCTCGCTGCAACTGGCGAACTTTTTCACAGCTATAGAGAACGGTGGTGTGGTCTTTCCCGCCAAAATAATCGCCAATTTTGGGCAAGCTGAGATGGGTGTAGTGGCGCATCAGGAACATAGCAATTTGCCGCGCTTGGCTGATGTCGCGCTTGCGGGAGGATCCCAATAAGCTCTCCCGGTCAACACCGAATTCTTCACAGATGACTTCGATAATCATATCGGCGGTGATCTCTTTCGGCTCGCTGGGTGGATTGAGGATGGGTTGAATGGTCTCCACGCTCATCGGCAGGCCAGAAATGGAGACGTAGGCGACGGCGCGGATGAGGGCGCCTTCCAGCTCGCGAATGTTGCTGGTGTAGGTGGTGGCAATGTATTCGATCACCTCAGGTGGTAGATTCATCCCCTCGTACTCGGCTTTTTTCTTAAGGATGGCCATGCGGGTCTCGATATCCGGCGATTGAATTTCTGCAATCAAGCCCATCGAAAACCGAGAACAGAGCCGCTCCTGCAGACGAGGGATCAGGTGAGGGGAGCGGTCGGCAGCCAGCACGATCTGTTTACCCGATTCGTGCAGCGTATTAAAGGTGTGGAAAAACTCCTCTTGGGTGTACTCTTTGCCTTCGATAAATTGAATGTCGTCCACCAATAAAATATCCACATCTCGATAGTGCTCCCGGAAAGACTGCATGCTGTCTCGCCGGATGGCATCGATTAAATCGTTGGTAAAGCGCTCGGTGGACACGTAAAAGACCTTCGCCTGCGGATTCGCCTCCAGTTGGTAGTGGCCGATGGCCTGCATGAGGTGGGTTTTGCCCAGCCCTACTCCGCCGCAGAGAAACAGCGGGTTGTAGGCGCGCCCAGGCTTGTCGGCTACGGCCAGAGCTGCAGCATGGGCCATGCGGTTGTTGGGGCCAACCACAAACCGTGAGAAGGAATACTTGGGGTTGAGATCCGGCGCTCGCATCGGCAGGCTGCCGCCGACTTCCAGCCCTAGAGTGGGGGAGGCAGGTAAGCTGCCGGCTCTGGGCAATGTTGGGGAAATGGCTTTTGCAGGGGGTTCTTCCTCAACCAAAGCGTGGGGGGAAACCGAAAACTCCACCTGTAAAGGGATCCCGGCCACCCGCTGCACCACCTCGGTGATGGTGGAGGCGTAGTGCTTTTGCAGCCAACCCCGCGCCCATTCGCTGGGAGTCGAGATGGTGAGGCGGTTGTCCACCAACGACTCAGGCCGCGCCGTCTTGATCCAAGCCTCAAAAGTTGGACGGCTGAGCTGTACCTGTAGATGCCCCAGAGCTTCATTCCAGAGCTGATCCAGGGAGATATCCACACCACACACCCAGAGCGACACAGCAAAAGCCCAAGAGGAACAGCAGCCTCTGCTCCCTCGACAGTGGCTTTAGGATTCCCAATTTAGCTGCTCGGCGTGGGCTGGCCAATCTAGCTATTTTCCGTTGAGTCTGCTATAATTATTCGCCCCAGGCTGAATTTCGCTCTGGTCGGCTCTGGCAAGTGATGTTGGCTTCATAGGTTGGCTTCTCACCATGACTCAGCGTACCCTTCGCGGCACCAATCGCAGACGCATTCGCGTCTCTGGGTTTCGGGCCAGAATGCGCACAGCAACCGGGCGGCAGGTCTTGCGGCGGCGGCGGGCCAAGGGGCGTTATCGCCTGGCTGTTTCTTGAGGCGCGATCCGGCTTTAAGGGCAGGGCCCTTTGTTTAGTTCAGGGTGGGATCCGCCACCATGCTGCCTGCTCCTTATCGCTTGCGGGATCGGCGAGCTTTCCAGGCGCTTTACCAAGCGGGGCAGCGTCGTTCCGGTGCGGGCTTGACCCTTCTGTTTCAGCCGATGCCCCCAGGGTGTGAAGGGATCCCCAGCCAGGTGGGGTTGGCAGTTAGCAAAAAAGTGAGCAAATCGGCGGTACGGCGGAACCGGCTGCGGCGTCGCCTGCGGGAGGCCATACGGCCTCTCTGTCCAAACCTAAAGCCTGGCTACCAGTTGCTGCTCATCCCCAAGCCCAACCTGCTCACCTACAAGTGGCCAGAGCTACAGGCAGAGGTGCATCGTCTTTTGCAAAAGGCCGATCTGCTCGTCGATCCAAGCCCAGATCCTGGGCCTTCTTAGAGGCTGGGCAGGCTGCACTACCCGTGCTAGCCTGGTGCCATCATCTGCTGCTGGTTGCACCAGATATGGGGTGGGATGTACATCAAGCGGATCGAGCTGACCCGATTTAAGTCGTTTGGCAGCACGACCTCGCTGCCCCTGTTGCCGGGTTTTACGGTCATCTCCGGCCCCAACGGCTCCGGCAAGTCTAACATCCTGGATGGGATCCTATTTGCGCTGGGGCTGTCTTCCTCACGGGGGATGCGGGCAGAGAGGCTTTCGGATCTGGTGCATTCCGGCAGCCTCAACAGCAACCGGCGGGTGGAGACCCACGTTTCCGTCACCTTCGATCTGGGGCCGGGAGAAGATGGCCAGCCCAGAGAATGGAAAGTCAGCCGTCGGCTGCGGGTCAGCCCCGGCAAGGGGGAGGATCCCGACTCCCTGCCCTACACCAGCACCTTCTACATCAACGATGTGCCCTGCACCCTGAGCGAGCTGCACGAGCAACTGGAGGCGATGCACATCTACCCCAACGGCTACAACGTTGTCTTGCAGGGGGATGTTACCAGCATCATCTCCATGAACTCCAAGGAGCGGCGGCAGATCCTCGACGAATTGGCGGGGGTGGCCACCTTCGACCGCAAGATCGCCCAGGCCAACGCCAAGCTGGAGGGGGTGCGAGAACAAATTGAGCGCTTCCGGCTCATCGAGCAGGAATGGCAAGCCCAAAGAGAGCGGCTGCTCAAGGAGAGCGAAAAGGCGCAGCAGTACCAGCAACTGCGGCTGCAGTGGCAAACGCTGGAGCAGCAGCAACAGGTGTTGCTCTGGCGGCATTTGCAAGCCCAAGTGGAAGCAACCCAGGCAGCCATTCGTCAGCTTTTGGCAGCTCAGGAGCAAGCCACTGCTCAGGTGCAGACCTTGAGCGAGCAGTTGCAGCAGGCCGAAGCCGCCCTGAGCGAGCTGCAAAGCCGCATCCACGCCCTGGGGGAGGAAGAATACCTGCACCTGCAGGCCCAGATCGCTGCCACCGAAGTGCAACGGCAACAGCTCAGCCAACAGATCGCAGCCTGGCAGCAGGAAATCGAGCAAGCGCAGCGCCTGCAGCAGGAGCGCCAAACCCAACAGCAGCACCTGCAGACAGAGCTGGAACACCTGCAAAGCCAACAGGAGCAACTGGCCCAAGCCCAGGGATCCCTGCAAGCCCAGGTGCAGAAAGCCCGAATCAGCCTGGAGCAAAGCCGCGAACAACTGCGGGCCCTGGCCCAATCTGCCGAGGCCTGGGTCAAGCAGCAGCGCTACCTCACCCGCCACCTCGAAGAGATCCGCGCCGAACAGGAGCCTCTGCAGCAGGAGCAAATTCGCCTGCAAGAGCGACAACGGCAACTGGAACGGCAAAGCCAGGAGACCCAGGCGGAGATCGCCCAGATCGAGACGTGGCTGGGATCCCACCTGGCCCTCACCGCCGAGCTGGAACAGGCCTGCCGGCAGTCGGAAGCCCAGGTGCAGGCCCTGGCCCAAGAGCTGGCGCAACTGCAATCCAACCTGGAGCTGGATCGCGCCACCCACGAGCGGCTGGCCGCCGAGTTCCACGCCAAGCAGCGGCAACTGGACAAATGGGAGACCCGCCGCCAAGTGCTGCAAGAATCCCAGGGATCCCGCGCCACCCAGGCCATCCTGAGCGCCCGCCTGCCGGGGGTTTTGGGATTGGTGGCCCAGTTGGGGCAGGTGGATCCCCAGTATCAACTGGCGCTGGAGATCGCGGCAGGCAACCGACTGCACTTTGTGGTGGTGGAAGATGACAGCGTCGCCGTCAGCGCCATCAACCTCTTAAAGCGGGAAAAACTGGGGCGCGCCACCTTTTTGCCTCTGAACAAGCTGCCGCCCGCCCGCCCGCCCGCCCCCCTCAACTTAAACGGTCTGATCGACTACGCCATTCGTTTGGTGCACTTTGAAGAGCGCTACCGAGATGTTTTTGGCTTTGTGCTCGGATCCACCCTGGTTTTCCAGAGCCTGGAGTTGGCCCGGCCCTACATCGGCCAGCACCGCATGGTCACCCTGGAAGGGGAGCTGCTGGAAACCTCAGGGGCCATCAGCGGCGGCACCAGCCCGCAGCGACAGGGGATCCATTTTTCTGCCGGCGAACACTCGGAAGGGGAAGCCCTGCGCGCCCGCCTGGCCGATCTGGAAGCGCTGCTGGCCGCCCTCACCCCTCGCCTAAAAGCCGCCCAAGCCCGCGAAAAACAACTGGCCCAGACCCTGCTCCTGGCCCGCCAGGATGCCCTGCAAGCCCGGCAATATCTGGAGCGACACCAGGCCGATTGCCAAAACCAGCAGGCCCGCCTGCAACACCTACAGGGATCCCTGACGCAATGGCAAAGCGAAAGCCACCAGATCCAGCAGCGGCTGCACCAGATTCAACTCCGCTGGGATCCCTTGCAACAGCGCCTGGCCGACCTCACCCTCAAGCTCAGCCAACTGGAGGGATCCCCGGTCAACCAGCACTGGCAGCAACTGCAGCAGACAGTGCAGCAGCAGGAGAGCCACCTGGCGGAGCTGCAACACCACCTGGCCCACCTGGAGCGACAGCAACAGGAGAACCTCAGCCAGCAACACCTGAAGCAGGCCCAGATCCAGCACCACCAGGAGCGCCTGCAAGAGGGCGAACGGCGTCAGGCCCAACTTCAAGAGCAAATCGCCCAGGCCCAGGCCACTCTCGCCCAAATCCAGCAGCACATTGCCGAGCAACGGCAACAGATGGGCCAGATTGAAGCCCGCCTCGCCCACCTGCGCCAAGAGCGAGAGCGGCAGGAATTTCAACTGCGCGCCCAACAGCAGCAGCTCCAACGCCTGGAATGGGAACGCTACAACGCCCTCACCCAACAGCAAGAAAAAGAGGCCATCCTGGCCCAACTGCAAACCCAACTGCAAGCTGCGGCCCAAGCGCTGCCGCATCCCCTTCCCCCCTTGCCCCCCCACCTGACCCTAGACGAGCTGCAGCAGCAAAAACGCAAAATCGAAGAGCAATTGCGATCCCTGGAGCCGGTGAACATGTTGGCCATCGCCGAATACGAACAGACCCAAGCCCGCCTAGGGGATCTCAGCGCCAAACTGGCAACCCTGCACCAAGAGCGCACCGAATTGCTGCTGCGCATCGAGAACTTTTCTACTCTGCGCCGCCAAGCGTTTTTGGATGCCTTCCATGCCATCAACAGCCATTTCCAGACCATCTTTGCCCAGCTTTCCGAGGGCGAGGGCTACTTGGAATTGGAAAACCCAGAGGATCCTTTGGCTGGGGGTCTGACCCTGGTGGCCCGCCCCAAAGGCAAGCCGGTGCGTCGTCTCAGCGCCATGTCGGGCGGAGAAAAATCCTTGACGGCCCTCAGCTTTATTTTTGCGTTGCAACGGTTTCGCCCCTCCAGCTTTTATGCCTTTGACGAAGTGGACATGTTTTTGGATGGGGCCAACGTGGAAAAGTTGGCCGACATGATCTGGCAGCAATCCCGCCAGGCACAATTTTTGGTGGTCAGCCTGCGCCGCCCCATGCTCGAAAAAGCCGAGCGCACCATCGGGGTGACCCAGGCTCGCGGCGCCTACACCCAAGTAATTGGCCTGGTCAACCCCACCGCTCACGTCGGCTAAAGCAGCCAGCAGGCGGCCATCGCGGCGAGATCCCATCTCGCTCGCTATCCAGACAAGAGCGTAGATTCCAAAAACTCCGCAGGGCAAACCGGGAGATTTTGGTGATTTTGCAGGGCCCCAAGGCGGAGTTATGAGCTGCGCGCCAAGACCCACTCCACCAGCGTGCGCACCCCATAGCCGGTGGCCCCTTTGTTGTTGTAGCCTGCATCCTTCTCTGTCCAAACGGGGCCTGCTATATCCAGGTGGGCCCAAGGAGTTTTCTCCACAAACTGCTTCAGGAACAGGGCGGCGGTGATGGATCCCCCTGAGCGGGGGCCGGTGTTTTTCATGTCGGCCACAATCGAGCTGAGGCCCTCGAAATAGCCCTCCTCCATCGGCATTCGCCAGATTTTTTCTCCTGAGAGGTTGGCAGCTTGCTGCAGCTCCTGGGCCAGCGTCTCATCTTGGGTGAACAATCCGGCAATTTCTTCCCCCAGGGCAACCACACAGGCACCGGTCAGGGTAGCCAGGTCGAGAATGGCATCGACGCCCAGCTTTTCTGCAAATACCAGTGCATCTGCCAGGGTAAGGCGACCTTCTGCGTCGGTGTTGTTAACCTCGATGGTCTTTTGGTTGGAAGCGGTGAGGATATCCCCCGGATGGATGGCATGGCCGCTGATCATGTTTTCCGTGGCGGCGACAATGAAGTGCAGCTCCGCTTGAGGCTTGAGGGCGGCCAAGGCCCGCGCAGCCCCCAAAACCGCCGCTGCTCCCCCCATATCGGTTTTCATCATGGCGATGCTGCGGGAGTCGGTTTTGATGTTTAATCCACCCGAATCGAAGGTCAGACCCTTGCCCACCAGTGCCAATTTGGTGACGGGATCCCCTTGTGCCGGCTTGTAGGTGAGGTGGATGAACCGGGGCGGCAGATCAGAGGCTTTGGCCACACCCAGAAAGGCCCCCATCCCCAGAGCTTCACATTCTTCCTGCCCCAAGATCTCCGCCTCTAGACCGTATTCCTGAGCCAGTTGGCGGGCCGTATCGGCCAGGGCCAGAGGAGTAACGATGTTGGCGGGGGCAGCCACCAATTCCCGAGCCAAGATCGTCCCTGCAGCCATTTCAGTAGCCCGCTGCAGCGCGGCTTCGTAATCGGGGCGAGCCTGGGCCAACCCCGGCACCAAGAGGGTTACCTCCTGCACAGAAAAGCTGTTTTCCTCTTCCTGTTTGGCTGAAGATTTAAATCGATTGTCCCGGTGCGCCACCAATAGGCAGGCTTCGGCCACCGCCTGAACCACACGTACCCGATCCAACCCCGTCTCCGGCAAAGACAGCATCACCCGCTTGGCTTTTAAGCCATGAGCCTGGCGCAGGCCGTTGGCTGTGGCCCGTCGTAGGGCTTCTAGCGTCAGGGCAGCGGGATCCCCCAGCCCCACCAGCACCAGTTTGCGGAGCTCTCCGGTCAGGCGCAGGGCAACACTGCTGTTCGGCTTGCCCTGAAACCCTTGCTCCTGTACTGTTTCCGCCACCAGACCCGACCACACCTTTTCATCCCAAGAGGCGATCTCAGGGGGCAGAGGTAGGCGGCCATTTCCGCCAGAAGCCGCAAAGCAGTAGACCAGGGCACATTCCCCTTGAGTGAGTGGTGGCTCGCTGAGATGAAGCTGCATGAAAAACCCTTCGGTTACGCCGTTCACAAGCGATCCTCAGTCTATCCAATTTCACCGGCTCCCGGGATGGGGGTCTAGTGGGCGGGCCGGAAGATCCCGAAGCAAGAGGTGTAGCCGTGCAAAAAGGTGGATCCCCCAACTGGGCCGATCTCGCCGTTGCAAAAGAAGCCCCCCAGGGGTAGCTCCCCCAGCAATTCCCGAAACCGTTGCGAGTCAAAGTCGGGGGTGCCGTACAGCCCCTTGCCTCGTCCCAGACAGGAGAACATCAACGCCCCACAGGGCTCCGGCCTTGGTTGCGAGGGGCCCTCTGAGGAGTAGCTTTGCTGTAGGTTGCGCTCGGCACGATAGCGGCTGAGGGCCCACTGCAGATCTTCCGCCGAAGTCTGGGCATCGCGCAGATGAAATTGCACCGTTTGGCCGGGGCGCACCCGATCCCCGATGGCCATTGCCCCCAGCCGTGGATCGATGCCCAGGATCACGCGAATGAGAAAATCTCCCGGCGTCGGCTCGGATTTGAACTCGTCCATCAGCAGGCCGATAAAGAGAGCTTGGCGGGCCAAGCGTTGATCCGATGGGCTGAGCCGTTCGGCCAAATCCTGTAAGACCGCCAAAGGAGGACGCCCCTCTAAGCCGAGGATCACATTCCCCTCCGCTTCGGTGACGCGCAAGGGATCCCCGATGGGGCGACACCCCTGGGCCACTACGGCTTCCAGCACCACGTTGCCGGAAAGGGCCAACCCCACTGTGCCTACCCGATACAGCTCCCGCCGGGGTGTGGGGGTACGCGCATCCAGCAAGAACAGAGCATTGCCGCGCGGGCCGCGGCCGCCACTGGCCAATCCCCCCACCTTGACCGCCCCTGGATAGGCAAAATCCAACCCTTGCAGCAGCTCGGAGATGCGGGAGGAAAACCCATCCGCCAAGAGCAAAAAGTGCGGCTGGGTCTGCGGCGCAACTCCCACCAGATCGATCCACGCCGAAGGGGGTGCATCCAAGTCCGGCAATTGCTCCCCTTGCAAATAAAAAGGGCGCAAGGCTACATCCGGCAGCACCGCCAAAGACAGGGACAGGGCCGGCCCATCCTCAATTTCATGCCCCCCACCCACGATACCGCCGCCGGAGCAGCCGATCAAAACGTCCACCTCCAACAGCTCCGACAACAGGGGCAGCACGCGAATGTACTCGCTGGCAAAGGCCGCCGACACAAACAAAACCCCCAAGTTGGGCCGCAGAGGCTGAGAGGGGACATACCCGGTGAGCAGCCCCGGCAAGCTGCCGGATCCCACCGCCTGCACCTGTCGCGTCAGGGCGCTCTTCAGTTGGGCTGCCTGCAGCTTAGCCTTGGCTTCCTCCACCACCTGCCGCAGAGCCGCTTCCAGAGAAGGGAGCTGGGAGAGCGCGTTCACCCACTGCATCGGCGTGTTCCTACGGTCTGGAGTTTGCTTTTTTAGGCTAGCAATTTATGCCCGAACTGGTTGTTCGACCCAGGTTCTTTGGGGATAGGATCAGGGCAGATAGGGGCGGGGATCCACAGGTGCACCCCCGCCGGGGCGGACTTCAAAGTGCAGGTGCGGCCCTGTGCTGCGGCCCGTATTGCCCCGGCTCATGATCGTCTGCCCCTGCTGCACATACTGGCCCTGGGATACGTAGATCTGGTGGCCGTGGGCGTAGCGGGTAACGATCCCGTTGGGATGGCGAATATCCACGCGGTTGCCGTAGCCATCCCCGGCGTTGCCGGCAAAAATGACCTCCCCCTCCTGAACGGCTACAATGGGGGATCCCACCGGGCCGGGAATATCGACCCCCGCATGGAAGCGACCGCGACGGTAGCCAAAGCCGGAGGTGATTTGCCCGGCAACCGGCCAGATGAAGCCACTGCTGCGGGCCCGGGGAGGAGCTGGCGGCGCTGGCCGAGCTTGGGTCTGTCTCTGGGCTTGTCGGGCGGGGGCCGGGCGGGGGGGCTGCGTGCCCGGTGCCGGAATCGTCAGGCGTTGGCCAATGCGTAGCCAGTGGGGATTGCGCAGGTTGTTGGCCTCGATAATCGACCGCTGCGTTACCCCATAGCGAGCGGCGATCCGCTCGATGGTGTCACCGGCTCCCACCGTGTGGGTCAGGGAGCCACCGGCCAAGAGGGCCTGCCGTTCTTGCTGCATCTGCTGGGCCCGGCGCTGCTGCTCGGCCTGTAATCGAGCTTGCTCCTCGGCTTGGCGTTGGGCTTCCTCTTCCTGGCGGCGGCGCTCTTCCGCTTCGCGGGCCTTCTGGGCGGCGATCCTCTCCTTCTCGCGCCGGATCAGCTCGCCCACATCGCCGGGGATGAGTAGCCGCTGGCCGATGCGCAGATATTCAGGCCGATCCAGGGGGGTTGCCTCGATGATCCGCTGCTGCGGAACTTGGTAGCGGTTGGCAATGTCTTCCAGGGTATCTCCTGGCTGGACGGTGTAGATCAATCCCGGCTGGCTGGGGATCAGCAACTTCTGCCCCGGCTGCAGTGGCGTGCTGGCCTGCATACCATTGGAGACGGCGATAGCGGCGGCGTCGAGCTGGTACATCTGGGTCAGATGCCAGAGGGTTTCTCCCGGCTGCACCTCATGCTTGAGAATGCCTCGAGGCCCTTCCCCGGTTGGGATCTGGCCGGCCTCGAAGGCTTGCCGCAGTTGGGCTTTTTTTTGCTCGTAGTTCTGCTGCAGGGCGCCGGACAGCGTGTGCACCGAGGGCGGAATCGGCTCCGCCACCTGGGATCCCCAAGGGTGGCGATGCAGTTGTCGCTGCTGTAGGGTAGCGACCCCAGCCAAGCCCAGCATCAGCAGAAGGCTGGTGGCCCAAGCCGGATAACCCCGCCGCGCCGGCGCTGAATCCCCAGGCTCTGGCTGAGCTGTCTCAGCCTCGGTTGAGCGCCTGGCCGGCTGCAAATCCGCCATCTGCTCTGCCAAAGCTTCTGTGCAGGGATCCGCCTCCAGCTTCAGAAGCCACACCAGGCCCGTTAAGCTGAGAGAGAGGGCCAAACCGGCCCACCGGAGCCTCAAGGGGGCGGCAGGATCCCTGTCCCAGCCTTCATAGGCAGAAGGATCCTGAAGCGTTGGGATCTCGGGCGGAGAAAGGGGGCTCACGGCAGCACCCCTGTGCTCCAGCTCTCCCTGGCGGGGAGTTGAGAACGTCAATTTTGGGGGCATCCTCACACCAACAGGCTGACACTAGAGTGCAAGAGAAGAAGATGTCAAAATGAGGGGCACAGACCCCTTGTTATCCAACCCCACTGCGGTGGCTCAAGCCGAAGTGAAGTTGGATCATGAACAGGTTGGTTCGCACTCAGGTTAGGGTACCGTAGTTAACAAATCTAGACAAGCCTTTGCAGGTAATTTCGGCTAAAACGCTTACCCCACAATGATTTCAGCCCTTGGCCCGTTGAGATTTTGTCCAGCCTTATCCGATTCAGGGCAAAGTGTGCCACCTTACTTTTTTGAAAGATAGAGCCCACCTTGCTGTAGCTGAAACTACAAACTGGGGATATCAATGGACTTGGTTGTCTACAACACATTAACCCGCCGCAAGGAAGTGTTTCAGCCACTGGCAGCAGGGGGATCTGGGTTCATTTCTGCCGATCCTTCTCAGGGATCCGCCGAGGCGGCTGCTGGGGAGAAGCCCCTGGTGCGGATGTACGTCTGCGGCGTCACGGTTTACGATCTCTGCCACCTCGGCCATGCGCGCACCTATGTGGTCTGGGACATGGTGCGTCGTTACCTGGAGTGGCGGGGCTACCGGGTGAAGTATGTGCAGAACTTTACCGATGTGGACGACAAGATCCTCAAGCGGGCCCTAGAGCGGGGCGAATCGATGCAGGCGGTGGCGGAACGCTTCATCGCCGAGTATTTCCAGGATATGGATCGCCTCAACATCAAGCGGGCCGATCTCTACCCCAGGGCAACCCGATCGCTGCGGGCGATGTTCGAGCTGATCCAATCGCTGGAGCTCAAGGGCTTTGCCTACCGGGTACGGGATCCCCTTGCCCGTCAGGCGGAGATCCCTGCTTACGATGTCTACTACGCCGTCCGTAAATTCCCGGACTACGGCCAGCTCTCCGGTCGCAAGCTAGAGGAGCTGGAGGCAGGGGCCAGTGGCCGGGTGGGGGAGGAAGGGGCTGGCAAACAGGATCCCTTCGATTTTGCTCTTTGGAAGGCGGCTCCCCCTTCCGAGCCGGGGTTTGAGTCCCCTTGGGGTTGGGGACGTCCGGGCTGGCACATCGAATGCTCGGCTATGGTGCGAGAGACTCTGGGGGATCACATCGACATTCACGCCGGCGGAGCGGATCTCATTTTTCCCCACCACGAGAACGAGCTGGCCCAATCGGAGCCGATTACCGGCAAGCCGCTGGCCAAGTACTGGCTGCACAACGGCTTTGTCAACATCAACGGCCAGAAGATGTCCAAATCTTTGGGCAACTTCACCACCCTACGCCAGGCGCTTGCCGTCTATCACCCCATGGCCCTGCGGCTGTTCCTGCTCCAGACCCATTACCGCAGCCCGATTGACCTCACCGAGCCGGCGATGCAGGCGGCCAGCCACGGCTGGGAAACCCTCCAAAAAGGGATCCACTGCGCCCAGCAGTTTTGCCAGACGGCATCTCCCGATTGCGAGGCGATGCAAGCCTTTCAGGCGGCCATGGACGATGATTTTGGCACCCCTGGGGCGCTGGCCCTTGCTTTTGAGCTGGCCAAAGAACTGATCCGTGAGCACAACCTCTTGACCCACCAGGGCCACACCCACCTGCAGCCGCAGGTGCTGAGGCAGAAGAGCGCCGCCCTGCTGGAGATCTTGGCCACGCTGGGCTTCTGCTGGCCCCAGCCTGCCACCGCCCAGGGATCTGAGAAAGCCGTCGCCAATGGGGAACTGGCCAAGCTTCCACCCCTCGAAGAAAAGCAGATCGAGGAGCTGGTGGCCCAACGCACGGCAGCCCGCAGGGCGAAAAACTTTGCCGAGGCGGATCGAATCCGGGAGCAGTTAAAGGCCCTGGGGATCACCCTCATCGACCAAAAAGACGGCACCACCCGTTGGCTGCGGGAGTAGGGGTTGCCCATCACGAAGGGATCCCTAGGCCGGAAACGGCCTGGCGGTAGAACTGGCGCATCTCGGCAAACCACTCCACTCGCGAGGGATCCCAGGTGTAGAACATGTGGCCGCCGCGGTAGTGGCGCAAGAGAAGGTTGGCCTTGAGGCGGGGATCCAGCTTCATCAAGTCCACCAGGTGGTCGGAGGCAAAGTAAGGGGTGACCAGGTCGTAGAAGCCGTGGTGAATGCCCACCCGCAGGTGGGGATTGAGGGCCATGCTGCTGCGCAGCTCGTCCATGGCGCCAATAAACCCTTGCTTGAGTTCCCCTTTGGGGGTAAACCGCCAGGACTTGAACACCTCTAAGTTCAGGAGGTGGTAGGTCAAGTCTGTGTCCACCTGGAGGGTCTCCCGCAGGTGGCTGTTGATGGCGGCGGTAAAGAGGCGATCCACCCCATCCAAGGTGGGATCGGATCCCTCGAAGGTAGGCCGATCCGGAAAGGGATCCACCGTGGTGACGGAAGCATCGTACAGCCCCAGCACCAGCCGCTGGGAGCGCAACAGCTCGCGGGCAAAGCTGGCCGGGTCGATCCGACCGCCTTTGTGGGCCACATACTCAGGTGAGAGTCCGATCCCTGCCGCCATCTCTGTGTAGATGGCCTGCCGCTCTGCCTCTGGCATCGCCTCCCCCATGGCCAAAAGAGGCAACAGCCGCTGGCGGGCAAAGCCTTCTGCTTTGGGCAGCAAGATCTGCAAATCCTCCCCCCAGCCACACCGCCCGTGATAGGCTGCCGTGGCCACGTAAGAGGGGAACAGGGTTGCCCAGGTGCTGAGGTTGTAATCGGTGGTCTCCAGCAGCCCGAACTCGATGGCCGGCGAGATGAGAATCGCTCCTGACAGGCCCACCCCAAACTTGGCTTGCAGCTCCTTGGCCAGCCGCGCCACCCGAAATCCCCCGTAGCTCTCACCGGCAATGAAAATGGGAGAGAGCCAGCGCTTATACCGCGAGAGGAAGCCCTGGATAAACTCGCCCAAAGATTGCAAATCCCGCTCCACGTCCCAGAAGGGTGCTTCTTTGGGGGGCTCCTCCTCCTTCTCCTCCGGCTGAGTGGGCTTGGCCGCCGGATCGGATTTTTCCTGAGAACTTTTGGCGTCTTGAGACTCCTTGGGCAGGGCGCGGCTAAAGCCTGTCCCCACCGGATCGACGAAGACCAAATCAGAAAACAGCAGCCAACTTTCGGCGTTATCCACCAGTTGCACCGGCGAGGGCGGCAGGCTGCCGTTGGGCCCAAAGCAAATCCGTCTCGGCCCCAGGGATCCCATGTGCAAATAGGCAGAGGCGGCCCCCGGCCCGCCGTTGAAAACAAAAGTCAGCGGGCGGTGCGGGGAGTCAGAATCCTGCCTCAGATAAGCGACGTGAAAGATCTCGGCCACCGGCTTTTCTCGGCGGAAGAGCGTCTGCCAGCCAGCCACCGCCCTGTAGGGGAAGGACTCCCCCCCGGCGTTGAACGTGTGCTCTGTGGTGTGCAAGACAGGAGTGGACTTAGATTCTGCAGGCATAGAGACACGGGAGCTGCAACTTGCCTATCCAGTAAATCACAAGTTGCCAGATCTCCACCCCTGCCTTGGAACAGGAGCCGAGGGTTACAGGGTGAGCGGCGCTTCCAAGGTCAGATTAAAAGATTGGCCGGGGCGCAGCACCACCACCTGGGGAGCGGTAACATTGCCTACCACTACGCCAGCCGCTGCCCCTCCCAGGACATTGCCCGCCGAGACACCGCCGGTGATGGCTCCCAAAAGGGTGCCTGCGGCTGCCCCAATGGCCGCATCCTGGGCGATGGCCTCAGCCGAATACTGCCGGGGATCTTTCTCGTCGTGAAGAATGTTGGAAACAGCCCGCAGGCTATAGGTGCGACCCCCGAGGACGATGGCAGTGGCAACAAAGCGGGATCCGCCCGGCGCCGGCTCCATCTGCCCGAAGACGCGGCTGCCAGCCGGGATCACCAAACGCCCCTGGTTGTCGAAAATGTTTTGCGTGACGGCCACTTCCAGGGGATAGATGGTGTCTGGATAAAAGTATTGCGGCCCTTCGCTGCTGAGGCTGCCGACGGGAATGATCGTCCCCTGCTCAAGGCGGTAGGTGCCCAATTCAAAAAGCGGCTGGGCCACCACCGGCAAGGGGGCCAGCAGAGGGATCCCTGCCCAACCAATCACAGCGGCTGCTAAGATAGCTTTCATTGCAAATCTCCTAATTCTCCAGAGTTCTGGCGGGTGTCTGTGGCCTTGCGGGGCCAGTTGCCTTCCCTGTGCAGATCTCTCCATAACTTCTAGGTTATCGAATCAAAGTGCCAGCCCCTTTTCCGGGGTGAGTAGCTTTATCTGCAACTTTGGGCAGTTTTGGGCAGCCCGAAAGCCTACTTGTTCAACTTGAATTGAGGCGCACGGCCCTCACCCCCAGCCCCTCTCCCAGAGGCCCAAGCGCTCCGCGCCGCTCACGCGACCACCCCCAGCCCCTCTCCCAGAGGGAGAGGGGGGATGGGGCTCAAAAGTGCTGGAAGGCGTGCTGGCGGCTGAGGGGTTGTCCGTCACTCAACCACACCGTTCCCTGCGGATCCCAGCCGGTTACTTCCCCAATCCAGGTCGCCCCCGGCAACTGTTCCAGAAGGCGCTGGGCCAGCGCGGGCTCGGCGCTGAGCAACAGCTCAAAATCTTCCCCGCCGTAGAGCGCCCACTCCAGGGCTTGGCCCGGAAAAACATGTTGCAAAGCCGCCGAAATCGGGATCCGCTCCGCCTCGATCCGCGCCTCCACCCCACTGGTCTGGCACACCTGCACCAGAGCATCTGCCAAGCCATCGCTGGTGTCCATGCCGGCCAGGCGCAAAGGATCCGGGATCCCTTCCAAAAGGGGTAATAGATCCAAGCGCGGGCGCGGATATTGGTGCGCCCTGATTAACTGCTCTCGCTCGGCTGCCGCGGCTGAGGATCCCTGTTCGGGATGGAGCAGCAGCTCCAGGCCGGCCCGCGCGTCGCCATGGGGCCCTGTTACGATCAGCCAATCGCCCGGCTGGGCCCGTTTGCGCTCAATAGCCCGCCCCGGCTGTACCGATCCCAGAGCCGTGATCGCCACAAACCGCTGCGGCGACCGACACAGATCCCCCCCTACCAATTCCGCTCCCCAAGGGGCACAACAGGCTTGCATCCCTCGATAGAGCTCCTCCACCCAAGCCACCGGCGTGGATCCCGGCAGGCCCAGGCCCACCAGCAAAGCCAGGGGACGGGATCCCATCGCCGCCAGATCCGAGAGATTGGCCGCCACCGCGCGCCAGCCCACTGCATGGGCCGGGGTGGTCAAGTCGCTGAAGTGAACCCCCTCCACCAAGACATCGGTGGTCACCACCAACTGCCCCTTGGGAGCGGCCAACACTGCCGCGTCATCCCCCACCACCTGGTCAGGGCAGTAGCGCTGTACGATCTGCAACAGCCCTGCCTCGCCAATTGCTGAGATCTCCAGGGGAAAGGGATCGCTGCTTTGCTGAGGAGAGCTGTGAGAAAGACCGGAAAACAAAGGCACCTTTTGCGGACAAACAAAGCGGAAAGAGAGATCTGGATATCAGGATCCAATAGTGCCATGGGCAAGCCGGAGAACTTTATTCTGCCGCTCGCTGTCCAATCAAGGCATAGAAGGGATCCCCGCCTCCTCCTGCCAACAAGCTCAGCCAACCCATGGGGGCAGGCCGCTGGATGGCCTCGACAATCTCGAACCCCGGCACCGACTTAAAATAGCGCTTGACCAGCTCCACCCGCTCTGCTTCCGAGCTGTCCCGCCAAGCCTGAATCGCCTTCTGGAAAAACATGCGGTTGGAGAAGCTGACAATGAAAAGGCCCTGGGGCTTGAGGATGCGGTGCACCTCGGCAAACACCTCTTCCGGCTGCTGCAGGTATTGCACCGAAACCGTATTCAGCACCGCATCGAAGGATTGATCTGGGAAGGGCAGAATTGGGTTTTGGTTCAAGTTCTGGATGAAGAAGTGATGGAGCCGGGGGTTGGCCGCCAGTTCCTCGGCATTCATCCCATGCCCCTCCACATGGGCAAAATCCATCTCCGGCGGCAGATGAGAAACCCAACTGCTCATCAGATCGAGAATGCGGGTCTGGGGCCGCAAATACCGGCGGTACAGGTCGGTGAGCTGGCCGATAAAGCCGGCATCCACGTGGGTTACAAAGCGGGGATAGTCATAAAAGAAGGCATCGTCGCTGGGATCCAACTTGGAGCGCTGCCAATCTTCAAGAACCGCCATGACAAAAATCCTTTGCAAAGCTTAATCAAAGCTAACACTTTGGAACCCTCAGAAAGGGGGCGGGCGTGATAGCGTAGCAGGGCGACGGTGGCAATTTTGCGAGGGACTTCTTGCCGTGATGTCTGCGTCTTACGCTTCTTCGACAGCTCGCTCCTCTTCTGCCGCTGGCTTTGGCCTGCGCGACTATGTAACCGAGCTGCAGCTCCACATGGCCCTGCAAGCCCGCAGCCTCACCCCGTCTCTGGACGTTTCCCCAGCTCAGGACAGCCCCCAGGCCCTGGTGCAGCAGGCGCAAGCGGAGCTGGAGAAGTCCGTCTCCCGCCAGTGGCTTTGAGGGGCACAGCCTGAGCAGAGGTGCTCAAGCCAAACTCTTGCGCAGCACCCCCTGCACCAGCAGAACCGACACCACCACAAACCCCGTCAATAGGCCCAGGGATCCCGCCAGGGTGAGGTCGCCCCAGGGGGCCTGCAGTACCACATCGGCAAAGCTCCAATGGCTGCTGCGGTAAACATGTCGAATCGGCTCGATGGCAAAGGTGAGCGGGTTGAGGCTGGCCACCCAGCGCAGCCAGGTGGGCATAAAGCTGAGGGGAGCCAAAGCCGTGCTGGAAAAGATCAGTGGCAGATTCACCAAAAAGATAAAGGCCAGCAACTGCTGGTGCCCCGGCATAGCAAAGGCCAGGCCTAAGCTCAGGGCTGTAAAGCCCAAGACCAACAGGCCCACGATCAGGGCCACCACCGCCAAGCCCCGCCCGTCCGGGATCCCGGCTCCGAGGGCATAGTCTGCCCCCACGATCACCGCCGTCTGCAGCAGCGCCAAACTGACGATGAACAGGCTAGAGGCCAGCACAATGGAAAAGCGAGAGGTGAGGGGAGCCACCAACAATCGGTTTAAAAATCCAAATTCCCGGTCGAAAATCACCGGCACGCCGGCATTCAAGGCCCCGCCGAAGGCCGTAAACACGATCACCCCTGCCCCCAAAAACTGGGTGTAGTTTTGTCCGGCCCCGAAAATGCCGGCAGGGGCATTCTGGAACAAGGCCCCGAACAAAATCAACCAGAGCAGCGGCTGGATGATGCCGACCAGCAGGGTTGTGGGGCGACGCTGCAGTTGGATAAACAAGCGGCGGGCGAGGGCAAAGGTCTCCTGCCAAAAGTCGGCTGTAAATAGAGGAATTGGGTTGGATGGGGTTGGGGAAGCAGCAGAGGTCATACCAAGGCTCCTGCAAAGTTTTGAATGAGGTAGGGATCGGGAATCAGGGAAAAACTACTTCTTTTTGCCCAGGTTGGCTTCGGCGGCAGCCAGCTCCGCATCCAGGAGCGTTTGCCCGGTTGCCGCCAAATACACGTCATCCAAGCTGGGACGGGATTGGGTGCTGCTGAAGATCTCCAGCCCGTGGGCCTCGAGCTGGGCGCGGATCTGGCTGAGGGGATCCTCCCCATTGCGCTGCACCACGAGGTTGAGGGCGTTGCCCTGGGCGCTGTTGATCACCACTTTTTGGACAAAGGGCAGGGATCCCAGCAGTTCGGCCCCCCGCTGGGCCAGTTCTGGCGGCGCAAACTCCTGCAGCTTGAGGGTGATGCGCTCGCCGCCGACGCGGGCTTTTAGCTCTTCTGGGGTGCCTTCGGCAATTACCTTGCCGCGGTCGATGATGGCCACCCGGTCGGCCAACAGGTCGACCTCCTCCAGGTAATGGCTGCTGAGCACCACCGTAACGCCGGTGTTTTTAAGTTGGCGCAGAAAGTCCCAGATGGCCAGCCGGCTGGGGATATCCAGGCCCACCGTGGGCTCGTCCAAAACCAGCACCTGCGGCTGGTGCAGCAGTCCTGCCGCCAGATCTAGGCGTTTGCGCAAGCCGCCAGAGTAGGTGCCGATGCGTTGGTCGGCCCGGTCGGCCAGCCCCAGCAATTCCAGGACAGCGGCGATCCGCTCTTGGGCCAAGGGGCGAGGCAGGTGGTAGAGATCGGCCTGCAACTGCAACAATTCTCGCCCCGTCAGCACCTTATCCAAGGCCACCTCCTGGGCAACAAAGCCCAGCTTTTCCCGTACCGCCTTGGGATTTTGGTTGACCGGGATCCCGCACACCTCGATCCGACCTGCGTCAGGGCGCAGCAGGGTGCACAGGCAGTGCAGAGTGGTGGTTTTGCCGGCGCCGTTGGGGCCGAGAAGGCCGTAGATCTGGCCGGGCTCTACTTGGAAGGAGACATCTGCCACGGCCACTGTGGAGCCGTAGCGCTTCTGGAGTTGTTCTACCAAGACTGCAGGGGTATCTGACATGGGCATCCACCTTTCGCTCCTTCTAGGCTATCAAGCCGCTCAGGAGAAAGGGGGGGCGCCCCCTCTCGGCAGCTCTGTAGCCGCCGACTCCCTGGGATGGTGGGATCCAGACCGAGGCTCAGGATATAGTGGTTCAGGCGACGCTGAGGGGCTGCAGGTGGATTTTCGCCGATTTCCCGCTCAGCCCGCTCGCGCCGAACGGTCGCCAATGTCTGTTGTGGGGAGGAGATGAATGTTGAAACCAGAGCTCGCCCGCTGGCCTGCGCATCCCACCTGTGCGGGCCCGACTCCCCCTCTTCAATCTCTCATCCAAAATCTCATCAAACCTAAACTGGGATCTTTTGCAGCTTGGGCGATCTTGGCGCTCGGCCTGGTCGGCTGCGGCGAGGCGACAACTCCGCTTAGCCCGCTGGAAAATGCCTTTTTGCGAGCTGACGACTTTGAAATTACAGGGGGATCCCCGACAGCAGGCGGGGTGGGGCCCTACCTTCAGTTCAACCTGCGGCGGCAGCGGGACAACCAGATCTTGAATCGCCCCTTCAACGTCTATGTGGAAAATGCGGGGCTGGCGGAAGGGCGACCTCCTCTGGTCGATAACCAAAACCGCCCCATCCTTCTCCAACGCTCGGTGGCTTTTTTGGGCAACGGCCTGGACTTGAACAGGGATGGCCAGCCGGATCCGCCTCCCAGAGAACCTCCCAGCCTCGACAGTAGCCCGCTGCTGCCCTATGCGCCGCCCAACAACTGGCAAAGCCGCGCCGTCCTCGCCTACGTCCCCCGCCAGGCCAACATCCCCGGACGGGGCCCCGGCGACCGCTTTGGCCTCTACTTCTCCTCCATCCTGCCCTACAGGGGGCAACTTCGCTTCCGCGCCCGCGACGAGCTGGGCAACGCTCCCGCCCGCATCTTTGAGGTTACTTATCCCCCGGCACCCAGCCGGGCCAACGTCACCGTCACCTTGGCCAACGTTAGCGCCAGCGCCCAAGAACCGGTGCTCATCGCCATCTGTAACCAGTTGGGGGCTGCTGCCGTGGTGGGCCTGCGGAGCGGCACCTTTACCGAGCTGGTGGATCTTTTGCCGGCCCCCAGCTTGCCGGTGGATCCCAGCTTGAGCGAGCCCATCCGCTACGTGGCCGAAGCCTATCAGTTCAACCGCGAGCGAGCCGTTATCCGCGTCTCCCAGAATGCTGCGGATCCCAGCCGCATGAGCGTTCCCCTCTTGGGATCCGAGGGCACAACCGGCAGGGCAGACTTGACGATGGTGAACTCCACCGCTGATCGGCTCACCTGCTTTAACGACCGGCTCTCCGATCTGCGCAATACATTTTCTGACTTCTTCAGATAACAATTAAGCCACAGCTTTCCACCTGCCGGTTTGCAGCAAGCGGAGCCAGTAAAAGCTGGAATGTACGGCCTGGCTTTCCCAGATCGTCCAAAGTCTGCTGAAGAAGCTAGCCGAAAAAACTCGAAAAATCTGTTCATGGCAAGCTTTTTTGGCTTTCCTGGCTTATTCGATTGCCCTATTGGCAAAATCTAGCCCTGACTTGGGCCTAACCCCTTTTCCTGTCGGATTGGATTGCGATATGCTGGTTTTCCAACTCTAAAATGTGATCGACTCCGAGCTGTTTTTCTGCCCATGAATCCCCATCGCTCCCAGGCTTCGGTTCCTATCCTGCAGGAAAACTGGCACTTTCAAGAGCGGGATGCCTGCGGCGTTGGGTTCCTGGTGGATCGCCAGGGGAGGGCCAGCCACGAGCTGCTGCAAAAAACCCTCCAAGCTCTCACCTGCATGGAGCACCGGGGCGGCTGCGGCGGGGACAGCCAAAGCGGCGATGGAGCCGGCATTACCACGGCCATTCCCTGGGCGCTGCTGCAGGCAGAGAGGGAGGAGATCCGAGCTTGGGATCCCCGCCGCAGTGCTGTGGGCATGGTGTTCTTGCCCCCGGATCCCGCCGAGTGCCAAGCAGTGCGGCAGCTCATCGACGACTACTTGGCCACCACGGAGTGGGGACGGCCCCTCTGGCGCCGGGTGCCGGTCAATCCGGAGTGCCTGGGGCCAATGGCGCGACAAACCCTGCCTTCTATCTGGCAAATGCTCCTCACCCATCCCAGGCTGGAGGGGGATGAGCTGGAGCGACAGCTCTATTTGCTGCGGCGGCGCCTGCGGCGGCAGGTGGAAAGCCGATTCGGCTTTTACTCCATCTATTTTGCTTCCCTCTCCTGCCGGCTCATCGTCTACAAAGGCATGGTGCAGTCAGCCGTGTTGGGCCAGTTTTACCGCGATCTGCACAACCCCCTCTACACCACCGCCTACGCCACCTACCACCGCCGCTTCAGCACCAACACCCTGCCCCGCTGGTCGCTGGCCCAGCCCTTCCGCTACCTCTGCCACAACGGCGAGATCAACACCTACCTGGGCAATGTCAACTGGATGGCTGCCCGCGAGCCCTCTTTGGCCCATCCCCTCTGGGGCGAGGCCATCGAAGAGCTCAAACCCGTCATCGATCCCGGCACCAGCGACTCGGCAGGCTTGGATGCGGTCTTCGAGCTCTTGATCGCGTCGGGCTACTCCAGTCAGCAGGCGATGATGGCGCTGATCCCGGAAGCCTACCGCCACCAGCCGGAGCTGCAAGATCACCCGGAAGTGGTGGACTTCTACGAGTTTTTCGCCGGCCTGCAGGAAGCGTGGGACGGGCCGGCGATGGTGGTCTTCTGCGACGGCAAAACCATTGGCGCCACTCTAGATCGCAATGGCCTGCGCCCGGCCCGCTACGCCCTCAGCCGCGATGGGTTGCTGGTGGTGGCTTCAGAAGCCGGGGTGGTTCCCCTGCCGGAAGCCGAGATCCTAGAAAAGGGGCGGCTGGGACCAGGGCAGATGCTGACGGTGGATCTGCAAAGTGGCCGGCTCTACAAAAACTGGGAGATCAAAGCTCGGGTGGCGGCCCAACACCCTTATGGGGAATGGCTCAAGACCTGCCGCGTCCAGCTGGCCAGCCAAGACTTTGAGGTTGCCCCGCAGCTTGCGGAGGAGCAGTTGCTGCAGGTTCAAACCGCCTGCGGCTACTCCTCGGAAGATGTGGAGATGATCATCGAGGAGATGGCGGCCACAGGCAAGGAGCCGGTTTTCAGCATGGGGGACGACGCGCCGCTGGCGGTGTTCTCCACCCAGCCCCACCCCCTTTACGACTACTTCAAGCAGCGCTTTGCCCAGGTCACCAACCCGGCCATCGATCCCCTGCGGGAAAGCTTGGTGATGTCTTTGGAGGTGTACCTGGGATCCAAAGGCAACCTGCTGGAGATCCGTCCGGAGCATGCTCGCCTGCTGCACCTACGCAGCCCGGTGCTCAACGAGGCGGAGCTGGCTGCCCTGCAGCGGACGCCTTTCTCTTGCCGGACGCTGCCCATCCTCTACCCGGTAGCCGCTGGGCCAGAAGGGCTGGCCGCTCAGGTGCGGGCCCTGTGCCAAGAGGCGGCGCAGGCGGTGCGGGAGGGGGCCGAGATCTTGATCCTTTCGGATCGCGGTCTCAGTGCTGAGCAAGCCTTGATCCCGCCCCTGCTGGCCGTGGGTGCTGTCCACCATCACCTCATCCAGGAGGGGCTGCGCCTACGCGCTTCTCTGGTGGTGGAGACCGCCCAATGCTGGAGTACCCACCACTTTGCCTGCCTGATCGGCTATGGGGCCAGCGCCGTCTGCCCCTACCTGGCCTACGAGGCGGTGCGGCAGTGGTGGCACAAGCCCAAGACGCAAACCCAAATGGCCGCCGGCAAGCTGCCCCAGCTCTCTCTGGCCGAAGCCCAACTGAAGTACCGCACGGCCATCGAGGCGGGCTTGCTCAAGATCCTCTCCAAGATGGGCATTTCTCTGCTCTCCAGCTACCACGGGGCGCAGATCTTCGAGGCCATCGGCCTCAGCCAAGAGGTGATCGAGCTGGCCTTCCGCGGCACGGTGTCGCGGGTCGGGGGGATGACGCTGGCAGATCTGGCCCGCGAGGGCATGGCCAACCACTGCCGCGCCTTCCCCGAGCTGAGCGCGAAAAAATTGGAGAACTTTGGCTTTATCCAAGCGCGGCCCAAGGGGGAGTACCACATCAACAGCCCGGAGATGGCCAAGCTGCTGCACAAGGCCATCGCCTCAGGACAGCCCGACCACTACGAGATCTACCGGGCCCATCTGCGCCACCGCCCCCCCACAGCCCTGCGGGATCTGCTGGACTTTCGCAGCGACCGGGATCCCATTCCCCTAGAAGAGGTAGAGCCGGCCACCGAGATCTTCAAGCGCTTTGCCACGGGGGGAATGTCGCTAGGGGCCCTCAGCCGCGAGGCCCACGAGACCCTAGCCATTGCCATGAACCGCATTGGCGGCAAGTCCAACTCCGGCGAAGGTGGAGAAGATCCGGAGCGCTACATCCCCATCACCGATGTGACGCCGGAGGGCACCTCGGCGCGCTTCCCCCACCTGAAGGGCCTGCGCATGGGGGACAACGCCAGCTCGGCAGTGAAGCAGGTGGCTTCGGGCCGCTTTGGCGTGACGCCAGAGTACCTGCTCAACGCGCGGCAAATCGAGATCAAAATTGCCCAGGGAGCCAAGCCGGGCGAGGGCGGACAACTGCCGGGCAAAAAGGTCAGCCCCTACATTGCCAAGCTGCGCCGCTCCAAGCCGGGGGTGACCTTGATCTCGCCGCCGCCCCACCACGACATCTACTCGATTGAGGATCTGGCCCAGTTGATCTTCGACCTGCACCAGGTCAACCCGCAGGCGCAGGTGTCGGTGAAGCTGGTGGCGGAGGTGGGCATCGGCACCGTGGCGGCGGGGGTGGCCAAGGCCAATGCCGACATCATCCAGATCTCCGGCCACGAGGGAGGCACAGGGGCTTCTCCTTTGAGCTCGATCAAACACGCGGGGGCGCCCTGGGAGCTGGGCCTGGTGGAAGTGCATCACGCCCTTTTGGAAAACGGACTGCGGCAGCGGGTGATTCTGCGGGTGGACGGCGGCATTCGCACCGGCTGGGAAGTGGTGATGGCGGCCATGCTGGGGGCGGAAGAGTTTGGCTTCGGGACAGTGGCCATGATTGCCGAGGGGTGCATCATGGCGCGGGTCTGCCACACCAACAACTGCCCGGTGGGGGTGACCAGCCAGAAAGAGGAGCTGCGCAAGCGCTTCCCCGGCACTCCTGACCAGGTAGTAACTTTCTTTACCTTTGTGGCCGAGGAGGTGCGCCAAGTCCTAGCCCAACTGGGCTACCGCTCCTTGGAGGAGGTGATCGGCCGGGTGGATCTGCTCTGCCCCCGTACCGACGCGGCTCTGGAGAAAACCCAGTCCCTCAACTTGGACTATCTGCTGCGGACTCCCCCCGGCTTCGCTCCCCACCAGCGGCCCGAGTGGATAGACCATGAGCTGGTGCATGGCAACGGCCCGGTGCTGGACGAGGCAATCCTGGCGCGGCCCGAGGTGCAAAAGGCCATCGAGACCTGCGACACAGCTACAGTGGAGCTCCCCATCGCCAACACGGATCGCTGCGTGGGCGGACGCATTGCCGGCACCCTGGCCCGGCTGTATGGGGATACCGGCTTTGCCCGACAAGGGGGGCTACTGGATCTGCGCTTTGTGGGCAGCGCCGGCCAGAGCTTTGGGGCCTTTACCTTGGCGGGCATGCGCCTGACCCTGACGGGGGAAGCCAACGACTACGTGGGTAAGAGCATGTGTGGCGGTGAAATTGTCATTCTGGCTCCCCCAGAAGCTCCGCGGGATCCAGCAGAAAACGTCATCCTAGGCAACACCTGTCTGTACGGGGCCACCGGCGGATCCCTGTTTGCCAACGGCCAGGCGGGAGAGCGCTTTGCCGTGCGCAACTCCGGCGCTCAGGCGGTAATTGAGGGATCCGGCGACCACTGCTGCGAATACATGACCGGCGGCGTGGTGGTAGTGCTGGGGCGGGTGGGCCGCAACCTGGGGGCGGGCATGACCGGCGGCCTGGCCTACGTGCTGGACGAGGAGGGCAATTTCCCCGCCAAGGTCAACGGCGAGATCGTGCGCATCCAGCGGATACAGACGGCGGCGGCGGAAGCGCAACTGAAGGGCCTGATCCAGGAGCACTACCGCCGCACCCATTCCCCCAAAGCCGAGCGCATCCTGCAGAACTGGGAGCGCTACTTGCCCCTGTTTTGGCAGGTGATCCCGCCTTCGGAGGAGGGGAGTGAGCTGACGGATCCGGCGCGATCCCAGCCGGTGGCGGTACAGTCGTAGGGGATCCGGGGCCTGTCGGTAACACTTCTTATCCCCTCGACGGCCAAAGAGGCTGGTAAACTGCGAGTGTATCCTGGCCTTTTCATCCTGTAACCCCTATGAGTTCCACTTTGCAAGCTGCCCAAACCCAGGCGCGAGTGCCCACTGAGACCATCCTGACACCGCGCTTCTACACCACCGACTTCGAGGCCATCGGCAAGATGGGGTTAGGCGATCGAGAGGCCGACTTCCGGGCCATCCTGGAGGAGTTTCGCGCCGACTACAACCGCCACCACTTTGTCCGCGGCGAGGAGTTCAACCAAGATTGGGAAAGCCGTCTCGATCCGGAGGCGCGGCGGCTGTTTGTGGAGTTTTTGGAGCGCTCCTGCACGGCGGAGTTCTCTGGCTTCCTGCTCTACAAGGAGCTATCTCGCAAGCTGAAGGAGACCAACCCGGTTTTGGCTGAGTGCTTTGCCCTGATGAGCCGCGACGAGGCCCGCCACGCCGGCTTCCTCAACCGCGCCATGGGCGACTTTAACTTGGCCTTGGATCTGAGCTTCCTGACCAAGCACAAGTCCTACACCTATTTCGCGCCCCGCTTCATCTTCTACGCCACCTATCTCTCCGAGAAGATCGGCTACTGGCGCTACATCCTTATCTACCGCCACCTCGAAGCTCACCCCGAAGACCGCATCTACCCCATCTTCAACTTCTTCAAGAACTGGTGCCAGGACGAGAACCGCCACGGCGATTTCTTTGCCCTCATGCTCCTGAGCCAGCCGCGGCTGCTCAAGGGATGGGTGGCGGAGCTGTGGTGCCGCTTCTTCCTGCTGTCGGTGTTTGCCACCATGTACCTCAACGACGTGGGCGAGCGCCCGGATTTCTACCGTCTCATCGGTCTGGATCCGCATACCTACGATATGGAGGTGATCTACAAGACCAACCGCGAGGCGGCCAAGGTCTTCCCGGTGGTGCTGGATGTGGAGAACCCGGAGTTTGTGCGCCGGCTGCAGAAGTGCGTGGCCAACAACGCCAAGTTGAGGGAGATTGCCCGCGGATCTGGCCCCTTCAAGGGCCTGCGTAAGCTGCCCCTTTACCTCAACAACGCCTACCAGTTCCTGCGGCTGTTCCTGCTCAAACCGCGCAAAGCTGGCTTTTACTTGTGGGAGCAGCCGGAGCCTCGTTTTGAAGAAGCGCCTGTTTCTGCTTGAGCGGCTCTTGATTCCAGCTCAGTATCGGTAAGCCTCGTAGGTCAGCCATGAACATCGCCGCCGAGATTACGCCCCTCTTTTTGTTGGGAACGCTGGCGTTTTTGGGTTGGGGGTTCTGGCGAGCCCGCCGGCGGGGATCCCTGGCCGTCTGGGTGTGGTTCCAGGGATCCCTGCTCCTTTTGCCGTGGGTGGTCTTCCTGGGGCTGCTGCTGTTTGGGGTTTACCTCAGCTTTGCTGGCTTCCTGCTGCTATTGCTGGTGTTCACGGGGCTCTACATTGCCGTGGGGCGCAAAACCCGCCAGTTGGCCCAGCAGGAGCTGCAGGCGCGGCGGCAGCAGTTGGCCCAGATGGAGGAGCGGCAGGAAATCCCCTCGGAAGGGGCTGGGGAGACGCCTGTCGAGCAACCTTTGGTCTTGCGGGGCATCTCTGCGGAAGATTTGCAGGCGATTCAATCCATCTTCGGTCTGGACACCTTCTTCGTCACCGAGACCATCCCCTATGGGGAGGGGGCGATCTTCAAGGGCAACCTGCGCGGCGAGGCAGAGGTGGTGGTGCCCCTGCTGACAGAAAAGCTGAAGGAACGAGTGGGCGGCCGCTACCAACTGTTTTTGGTGGAGGATGCCTCGGAAAAGCCGGCGGTGGTGGTCTTGCCAGATGAGATTGTCAACTACCGCGCTTCGACAGGGGCACAGATCCTGGCCGCGGGCCTGATGATAGCTAGCTTTCTGGCCACTTTGGAGGTGGGGGCCAACCTGCTGGGCTTCCGGCTGTTGGAGGCGCCGGGGCGCTGGGTGGAGGCCCTGCCGGTGGCGGCGGGGATCTTTGCCATTTTGCTGGTGCACGAGACCGGACACCGCTGGATGGCCGGCAAGTACGGCGTACGCCTCAGCCCAGCTTTTGTTATTCCCAGTTTGGGGATCGGCACGCTGGGATCCCTAAACCGCATCCAGTCGCCGGTGCCCAACCGCAAGGCCCTGTTTGACATTGCCTTTGCCGGCCCGGCGGCGGGGGGTCTCCTTTCCTTGGTGGTGCTGCTGGTTGGCCTGAAGCTCTCCGGCTCCGGTGGCCTATACGTGCCCACGGAGATCTTCCGTAGTTCCATCCTGGTGGGCACGCTGGCGCGGCTGGTGCTGGGATCCCAGTTGCAGGCGGAGCTGGTGCCCATTCACCCCTTCGTGGCCGTGGGCTGGATTGGCCTGGCCATCACCGCCTTGAGCCTTTTGCCGGCAGGGCAGTTGGACGGCGGGCGGATCGTGCAGGCGGTGTACGGGCGCAAGACGGCGGCACGTGCCACAGTGATTACCCTGATTGCCCTGGCGGTGGCGGCCATCAGTAACGTTTTGGCTCTCTACTGGGCGCTGCTGATTCTCTTTATTGCCCGCGAGCCGGAGCGTCCGCCGCAGGATGAGATTACCGAGACCGACGGCCAACGGGATGCCTTGGCGCTGCTGGCCCTCTTTTTGATGGTGATGACCCTGCTGCCCATTGCCCCGGCCTTGGCGGGCTTCCTCAACCTCCCCAACGGCTAAAGTCTGGGAAGCTCGATGTCGCCGCCGGGAAAGGGCTTTGGTCCCAGCCGAGATAATAGAGAGAAGCACCTGCAGCGCCTGCTGCTTCAGGCTGTCCACCATCACCAGGCGGGGCAACTGCAGGAGGCCATCTCCCTCTACCAACAGGTGTTGCAAGCCCAGCCCGCCCACCCGGAGGCGCTGCACCTCTTGGGGGTCTGTCGGCAGCAGCAGGGATCCCTGGAAGAAGCCATTGCCCTGATGCAGCAGGCCTTGGCGCAGCAGCCGTGGTTTCCCGACGCCCACTTGAATTTGGGCATTGTTCTCAAGCAGGCGGGGCGGCTGGGGGAGGCAAAAGCCCACCTCCAGCAGGCCTTGGAGCAGGGGGGACCGGATCCGGAAGTTCTGTACCAGTTGGGACTGGTGCTGCGGCAGCAGGGGGAGTTGGAGGCGGCCCTGGTGCCGCTGAGGCAGGCTCTGGAGTTGCAGCCAGACTTTGCCGATGCCGCCTATACGCTGGCCATCCTGTTGCGGGATTGTGGCCGGGAGGAGGAAGCTGCCGAGCTGTTCTACCGCCTCTGGCAAGCCGATCCGGCCGATTTGGCGGCGGCCCTGGGCTGGTGTGTCAGCCAGTTGCCCCTGCTCTACGACACCTCTGAGCAGATCCCAGTTGCCCGGGAGCGCTACCGCCAGGCCCTGGAACAGGTCAGGGCCCGCTGGGCACAACTGCCGCGGGATCCCAAAACCCTGGAGCGGGCGGCTGCTGGTGTTGGCTCCGTCCAACCCTTCTTTTTGCCCTACCAGGGCCAGAACGACCGCGAGCTGCAGCACCTGTACGGATCCCTGGTGGGGGAGGTGATGGCGGCCCGCCACCCCCAGCCCCCCGTTCTCCTGCGGCGCCGTCCTGGGCGGCTGCGGGTGGGCATCGTCTCCGGCCTGTTCCGGGATCACTCTGTTTGGAAGATCCTGACCCACGGCTGGGTAGAAGCTTTGGATCGCTCCCAAGTGGCCCTCTACGGCTTCCACACCTCGGCCGTCCAAGACGAGATTACGCGCTCCCTGCCACCGCGTTTTGAGCAGTTTATAGCCGGATCCCGCAGCTTGGCGGAGTGGCAGGCGATCATTCGAGAGGCGCAACTGGACGTGCTCCTCTACCCGGAAGTGGGCATCGATCCCGTCTGCGCCCAGTTGGCCGCCTTGCGTTTGGCCCCTGTGCAGGCCATGGCCTGGGGACATCCGCAAACCTCTGGCCTGCCGACGCTGGACGTTTTCATCAGCAGCGAACTGATGGAGCCGTCGGATGGGACCGGCCACTACACCGAGCAGCTCCTGCCCCTGCCCGGCATCGGCACCTACTACATTCCTCTGGCTATTGACCCCGCCCCTGTGGACTGGCCAGCCTGGGGTATGGATCCCGATAGGGTGCTCTACCTCTGCGCCCAATCTCTGTTTAAGTACCTGCCCCTGTACGACGAGGTCTTCCCCCGCATTGCTCGGGAGGTGGGGCGGTGTCAATTCCTGTTTTTGCGGGGCCGCCTCTCCCAAGGGATCCGCCAGCGCTTTTGGCAACGGCTGCAGCGGGCCTTCCGCGCCTACGGCCTGGCCGCGGAAGACTATGTGCTGCTGCTGCCGGAACTCTCCCCCGCCCAATATGCCGCCTACAACGCCCTGGGAGATGTTTACCTGGACAGCATTGGCTGGTCTGGCGGCAACACCACCCTGGAAGCCCTGCCCCACGGGCTGCCCATCGTCACGCTGCCGGGATCCCTGATGCGGGGTCGCCACACCTACGCCATTCTGCAGCAGATGGGGATCCACGCAACCATCGCCTCTAACCTAGATGAGTATGTCCAGATTGCCGTGCGGCTGGGCCTGGATGACCGCTGGCGCGAACAGATGGGCCAGCAGGTAAAAGCCCGCCAGGAGCGCGTCTACCGGGATCCGGCCCCCATCCGCGCCCTGGAAGCCTGGTTGCAAAGCTTATAGGTGTGAGAAATCACAGTCGTTTCAAACAAGATTGAGACGCCCTCACCCCCAGCCCCTCTCCTTTGTGGGAGAGGGGAGCTAGAGATCAACCAGCAAGCTATTCCATAACTGCTTGCTATAAAAAAGGGATAGAGCGGCAAGGGATCTACATGGCCGGTTAGGAGCGCAGCGCCCGCACAAAGGCCACCCAACCCAGGCTGAGATAGCGCTCCAGGTGCAACCCCACCTGCTGAAAGTGCTCACGCAACTGGGTTTCTGAGAAAAACCGAAGGCCGCTTGCTTCCAACCACCGCTGCACCATCTGCCCCCATCCCTGCACCTGCTGGCTGTGCATCGAGACAAACACCCCTCCCGGTTGCAAAACACGGGCAACTTCCCGCAGACAGGGATGCAAAGGCACTTCGTTCAGGGTGGCGCCGCTGATCACCGCCCCAAACGTTCCAGAGGCGAGGGGAAGCTGTTCGGCTCGGGCCCGCACCAGGCTGTAGCGCTGCCAGTGGGGCTGCGCCTGTTGGGCTGCCTCGGCCAATACCCCTGCCGCATTGTCCAAGCCGATCACCGTCCGCTGCGGATCCCTGGCCAGGAGCAAGCGGCTCCAGTACCCCCCTGCCGTGCCCAAGTCCAAGACGGGATCCGCCTCGCCCACCAGTTCCGCCAGCAATTGGCCTTCCCGCTCGCTGCCGAAGCTCTCTCCCGACAACAGCGACAGTGCCCAAGGCCGCCAGAGGCGATCGTAGCCCCAGGCAAACCCGGGCAGATGGGCAATGGCCTGAGCGGGAGTGAGCGGCCAGTCCGGCAAGGTGGCCAAAAAATCCACCGCTCCAAAGGCGGTGATGGGGTAAATTTGCCCGCAACTGGGACAGTAAACCCGATCCGCCGCGGATCCCGGCTCACGTCCCGGTGACAGGTTCAGCCCGTCTTGACCACAGCTCAGGCAGCGGTAGAGGTGAACCGGCAAAGCAGAGAGCATGAGACAGCCCAACGCAACCCACAACCCGCAAGGCAAAGAGGGCAGCCGCCGGGATCCAACCCCCAACAACCGCCCTCCCAAGTTAATCCATGCAACACCCCAGACCAACCATCTAGAGAGGATCCCTCAGATCAACTTTGGACTGGGCAAGCCGACCTTCTCTGGGATGGGCACATACTCTGAGACAATCGCCCGGAACTCGTCCCCATCCAACGTCTCCCGCTCTACCAAAGTATCGGCCAGGCGATCCAGCAGAACGCGGTGTTCCAACAAAATTTGCTTGGCTTTCTGGTAGCAGCTCTCCAGGATCTGCCGCACCTGGCGGTCGATCTTGGCGGCCACGTCCTCGGAGTACTCGACGCGGTTCATCCAGCCGCCGCCCAAGAATACCTCGTTGTTGGGCGGATCCAACATCAGCGGCCCCAGCTCGGACATGCCAAAGCGGGTCACCATCTGCCGCACCAGATTCGTGTTCTGCTGCAGGTCGTTGCTGGCTCCGGTGGTCACTTCCGAGTAGCCGAAAACGATCTCCTCAGCCGCCCGACCGCCAAAGCCCACAACCACCCGATCCAACAGCCAAGCGCGGCTGTACATGCCGGAGTCGATCTGCTCTTCGTTAGGCAGTTGCTGGGCAAAGCCACCCGCGCCGCCGGAACGAGGAATAATCGTCACCTTGTTCAAGGGATCCGCATGGGGCAGCAGCGTCATCAGCAGAGCATGGCCGCACTCGTGGTAAGCGATCAGGCGCTTGCTCTTGCCGTCCAATAGCGGCGGCTTGGTCAGGCCGATGGTGATGCGGTCGATGGCATCGTCGATGTCTTGGTTGGTGATGGCCATGCGCTGACGGCGGGCCGCCAAAATGGCTGCCTCATTGAGCAGGTTGGCCAGATCCGCACCAGCAAAGCCGGGAGTGCGGCGGGCAATGGCCTCCAGGCTGACCTCTTCTGCCAACTTTTTGTTGCGGGCATGCACGCGCAAGATCTCGTAGCGCCCCTTAAAGGTGGGCCGATCTACCGTAACCTGGCGGTCAAACCGCCCCGGACGCAGGAGAGCCGCATCCAACACATCCGGGCGGTTGGTGGCCGCAATCACGATGATGCCGGTGTTGCCCTCAAAGCCGTCCATCTCCGTGAGCAACTGGTTCAGGGTTTGCTCGCGTTCGTCGTTGCCACCGCCGATGCCGGCCCCCCGCTGTCGGCCCACCGCGTCGATCTCGTCGATGAAGATGATACAGGGAGCATTCTCCTTGGCCTTCTTGAAGAGATCCCGCACGCGAGAGGCCCCCACCCCGACAAACATCTCCACAAACTCAGAGCCGGAAAGGCTGAAAAAGGGCACCCCTGCCTCGCCAGCAATGGCTTTGGCCAAGAGGGTTTTACCCGTCCCCGGCGGCCCCACCAGCAACACGCCTTTGGGGATCTTGGCCCCCACCGCGGTGAAGCGCTCCGGCTTCTTCAGAAAGGTAACCACCTCTTGCAGCTCTTCTTTGGCCTCTTCGATCCCGGCCACATCGTCGAACTTAACACCGGTTTTGGCTTCCATCTGGAAGCGGGCCCGCGACTTGCCGAAGTTCATCGCCTGCCCGGGGCCGCCCGCTCCCCCACCGGCGCGCCGCAGGAACAAGAACAGCCCCCCCAACAGCAGCACCGGGATGATCAGGTTGCCCAAAATCGCCCAGAAGGCGCTGCCGTCGCGGGTGGGCACCACGGCCACCTCGATCCCCTGCTCGGTGAGGCGATCCACCAGTTGCGGCACGGTGTTGGGCAGCAGGTTCACTCGGTAGCGGGTGGAATGCTGTGTCTGCGGATCGACAGCTGTAACTTCGGCAACCAGGTTGTTGTCCGTGAGGCGCACATCGGTAACCCGCCCCTCCTCGACGTAGCGCAAAAAGCGATCGTAGGTGAGGGCAGAGGCCAGGGCAGCGTGGGCAGGAACCAGACCAGATCCCTGCCAGAGACAAAGGCCCAGCACAAGGGCGATCAACCAGCGCTGGGCAGATAGAGGCTTGTTCATAAGGAAGAGGAACACCCGGTGATTAAAAGTCCTTTAACAAACTTAACCTGTCCATCCTGGAAGACACAACCCTGCCCTGGCCTCGATGAGATCTCCAACTCCAATGAACTTGAGATCTTGCTGATGGGGATCCCTGCCGGAGTGGGATGATCCCCTGCAACTAGGCCGAGCCGGAGGATCCCAGCCGATCCAGCCCATAGACCCGCCGCCACATTTGGTCGGCCAGAGCGGCGGGCAGCAGCCGCATCAGCCCCAGCGCCACCTTGCCGCCGGTGAAAGCAGTGTAGCGGTCGGAAGGGTGGGGATCCGTCATGGCTCTCAGGATCGGCTCCACCACCTTCTCCACCGGCCAGGCCATTTTGTTGAACGAGCTGGCCAGATCGGCAGTTTTGTCCAAGATCGCCTTGTAGGGGCCATTTGGGTTGACAACAGCAGCAAAGGTCTCTTCAGCCACGCGGCCAAACTCGGTGGCCACCGGCCCCGGCTCGATCAAGATAACCTTGATGCCGAAGGGGGCCACTTCCACCCGCAGGGCGTCGCTGAGGGCCTCCACGGCAAACTTAGTGGCGTTGTAAACCCCACTGAAAGGCATCGACATCTGGCCAGCCACCGAGCTGAGGTTGAGGATGCGGCCGCTGCCTCGTTCCCGCATTTGGGGCAAGAGGGCGCGGGTGAGGGCGTGCAGGCCAAACACGTTGACCTCGAACTGGCGTCGCATCGCCGCCACATCCACCTCTTCCACCGGCCCCATCTGGCCATAGCCGGCGTTGTTCACCAGGATATCCACCCGGCCAAAGCGATCCAGAGCCTTTTGGGCCAGCGCCTCCACCTGGGCCGTATCGGCCATGTCGGTGGGCACCACCAGCGCTTCTGTCCCCTGCTTCTCCACCAAGTCCTTGACGTTTTGTAGCAGCCCCTCTCGGCGGGCCGCCAGCACCAAGCGGGCCCCGCGTTTGGCCGCTTCCAGGGCAACGGCCTCTCCAATGCCGGCAGAGGCTCCGGTGATCAGCACCACCTGATTGGCAAGTGAAGGCATGGCTTTCTTTCCTGCAAACTTTTTCCATCCTAGAAGGATTTCCGGGATCCCTGGAGAGGGGCAACCCCGCCCTTGGAGTTTCCGTATTCGGCACCCGGTATTGTGGCTATGATTAGATGAACCCGGGAAACGGCTAGGGTAGAGCTCGACGGACGAGTTCTTCTTGGGCGGGTGTCTTCGGGTGTGAAGTAGCGAGTTGCGGGTAGGATGCAGCGACTGTGAAGTACTTCCGCAGGCGAGTTGGCCGAGGTCGAGCTCCGTTGCCGGGGGCGGTTACCGAGGCTCGGTTGGCTCAATTGCTCAGGGCAGCGGAGGCTAACTTACAGGCCAACTCTGAGCTACGCCAACAGCAGCAAGAACAGCAGCGACAACTGGAGGCCGAGCGCCGCCACAGCGAAGCCCTGCGCGATGCCACGGCCGACTTGCGCACCAGCGTGATGGAGTTGCGGGAGGGGCAAGCCTTTTGGCAAAGCCAGGTGGACGAGCTGCGCTCTTGTCTGCGGGATTTGCTCAAGGAACAAAGCGAACTGGTGCAGATCATCGCCCAGCAGCAGCACATCCTGAAGGACTGTAAGGAAGTCATCCGCGCCATTCTGGAGCAAATGCGGGATGACCACCGCGACTTCCGCTCCGCCATCGGCATTTTGCTGGAGGAACTGCACCAAACCGTGCGCTGCCTGGTTCTCAAGTCGGGCGGCACCCTTCCCAAGCCTGTCCGCCACCCCGAAGCGCCAGATCCCGGCTCCCAGCCGCCTGATTCTGCCTCGCCTGGGGATGGCTCTCTGTCCTAGCAACCCAGACTTCTGCCTTCCCCGAACGCTGCACGTGGCCTGCAGAGCTATCCAATCCCGCCCTCCGGCTGGGGCCAAAACAGGCGCAACTCCCTAACCTGCTCCCCCTTGACCAACAGGGAGCCGCCGCCGGACCGGCCTTGCAGGGGAATTTCCTCAGGAGAGAAGGAGTGTACCCGTTCGGACTCCGTGATCACATCGACTTGCAGATGGGGGTGCGCCGCCAGATCGGGGGGGAAACCCACCAAGCCCACCAAGCCATCCCCTTTGTTGGAGAAGTGAAAGGCTGACACGCCCACTTTACCCTGCTCCAGGATGGGTATCTCGCCCAGAGGCAGCCGCTTCAGATAGCCCGACCGACTGGCCAAAATCAGGATCCCTTGCGGGGGCAGCAACGCCATACCGGCGATCTGTTCTGTGCGCCCCAAACGTAGGGCTAGGGATCCCATAGCTGCCCGACCCATCAAGGGGATCTGTTCGGCATCCAGCCGCAGCACCCGCCCGGCGGAGGTGGCGAGGACAACGCTGTAGCCTTGGTGGCCGGGATGCCAAAGGGCCGCCCAGCCCAGCTCGTCCCCTTCTTTGAGTTTCAGGACGGTGGATCCCCGTTGGCTAAGGCCCGTCAGCTCCGCCAGGGCCACCCGCTTGATCCGCCCCTGCCGGCTGAGCACCACCAAAGTGGCCTCGCCGGGAGAGTGCTCCGCACCGCTGACGCGAACGGGATCCAACGGGAAGGTGGCAACGATCGGCTCGGGGTTGGGGAGAAGGGTGACCAGAGGTACCCCCCGCGAGGAGCCGGTGCTGAGGGGGATCCCTTCGCTGGGCACGGTGAAAGCTTTGCCGCTGGCGGTGAGCACCAAGATTTCCTGCTCTGGGGTCACGCATTCCAGGCCGACCAGAACATCTTCTCCCAATTCCCGTTGCGCCGGATTGCTGCGGGAGCGAGGCCCAGGCAGAGGCAGGCGGCGCACGTAGCCTTTGCGGGTAAGTTGCAGCAGGAAGCGGGTGTCTTCGCCGACTTTGCCACTGGGGATCTGGGCCTGTTCTGCCTCCAGCTCGGCTTCCGAAAGGATCTGGGTACGGCGCCGGTCGGCAAAAGTTTTCTTCAAGTGGCGCAGCTCTTTTTTCAGGTAATTCAAGAGCTTGCGGCGATCTTCCAGCAGCCCCTGCAATTCGAGGATGCGGGCCTGCAGCTCGGCCTGCTCCTGGTGCAGGCGCTCCCGCTCCAAGGTTGTCAGGCGGCGCAGGGGCATGGCCAAGATTGTCTCCGCCTGTTGGGGGGTGCAGCCCAGGCGAGTTTGCAGTTGGGCTTTGGCCGTGGCGCTATCGGGGGCTTGCCGCAGCAGGTCGATCACCCCCTCCAGATCGGCCAGGGCCAGCACCATCCCCGCCACCTCTTCCGCTTTGCGCTGTACCCGCTGCAGTTCGGCGCGAAACATCCGGTTGAGAGTGGCCTCGCGGAATTGCAAAAAGTGCTGCAAAATCTGCTTCAAGCTGAGCTGCTGGGGTTTTCCCTCCACCAGGGCCAACAGGATTACCCCGAAGGTGTTCTGCAGGGGGGTGAGCTTGTACAACTGCTGCAGAACTGCCTGCGGGTTGGCCTCCCGCTTCAGCTCCACCACCACGCGAATGCCGCTGCGATCCGACTCATCCCGCAAGTCGGCAATGCCGCTGAGGCGGTCTTGGGCGACCAACTCTGCCACCTTCTCGAGCCAGGCGGCTTTGTTCACCTGGTAGGGAAACTCGGTGATAACCAGGGCGGGCCGGCGGTGGCGTCCTCTGCCCGGCTGGATCTCCTCAAAGCGGGCCACTCCCCGCAGGGTGATGGAGCCGCGCCCGCTGAGGTAGGCCTCGCGGATCCCTTGGCTATCAACGATTTGGCCGCCGGTGGGAAAGTCCGGCCCTGGGATCCAGCGCAACAGCTCTTCAGGGCTGAGATCGGGATGGTCGATCAAAGCCAGCAGGCCGTCCACGACTTCTCCCAGGTTGTGGGGCGGGATGTTGGTGGCCATGCCCACGGCAATGCCGGCAGAGCCGTTGAGGAGCAGGATGGGCAGGCGGGCCGGTAGAACGGTGGGCTCCGCCTGGGATCCGTCGAAATTGGGCATAAAGTCCACAATTTCTTCGGAGATCCCCTGCAGAAGGGCCGTGTGGCTCAGCTCCGCCAGCCGACACTCGGTGTAGCGCATGGCCGCCGGCGGATCGTCGTCCACCGAGCCGAAGTTGCCGTGCCCCGCCACCAGGGGGTAGCGGCTGGAAAAGTCTTGCGCCATGCGCACCAGCGCGTCATAGACCGCCTGATCCCCGTGGGGGTGATATTTACCCAGCACGTCCCCCACCACCCGCGCACACTTGCGGTAGGGGCGATCCGGGGTCAGGCCCAGCTCGTGCATGGCGTAGAGGATGCGGCGATGCACCGGCTTGAGGCCATCCCGCACATCCGGCAAGGCCCGCCCCACGATCACGCTCATGGCGTATTCCAGGTAGGAGCGTTGCATCTCCCCCTGCAAATCGGTAGCGATCACCCGCCCTGAACGGGATCCCCTACCCGATCCAGATCCCAGTCCGTCGAGAGTCAGTTGCTGAGTCATGGCAAACCGGAGCGGAACGCTTTCCAGGTTACTGTAGCCGTTTCTTTGGCCCTTGCGAGGTGGGATCCCATTCTCAAGGCCAGCCTGTTGCTAGCCGTTGTTTGTTGGCGTATCAATGGGCGTAGCTCTGTCCCTCCTAGGCCGGCCAGTCAGCTTGGGGTTTTCAATCTAGCGGAGTTTGCACTTTTGCCGGCAAAGGAAGGATTCTCGGCAAGGATCTGGCGCTACTTGGTTGGGCTTTTTCTTCTCACTTCTGGTCGAGATATGGTCGTTCCAGGCTAGCTTGAGACAGCTCCCTCACCCCCGGCCCCTCTCCCACCCTCACCCCCGGCCCCTCTCCCAAAGGGAGAGGGGAGTTAGAGCGGCGACCTGCGACAGCATTGCGTAGCAATAACGGCGCGACGAACTGTTTCACGACTATTTGAAATGACTGTAGTTGTTGAGAGGGTTGGCAGAGTTGAAAGGCTCCATCTGCCAGAGCAGACGGGGTGGGATCCCCAGCCCTTCGGTCAGGGGTGCGGGCCTTGGCGGAGCCTGAGGGTCGCAGTCGTAGAGGGTGGTGGTGTAGCGATAGGTGCGCGGCGGCCCACCCTTGAGGCGGATGCCGCTGATCTCAAAGAGATAGGGGCGATTGGGCTGAACGGATCCCACCGAGTAGGTGAGGGTTTCCAGGCCAAAGGCGGGATCCCCAACCCGGATATCTCCAACAGGCACCAGTTCGCCGGTGAGGGCATCGGTGATGCGGATTTGGGCTTGGCTGAGGTCAGACAGGCCGCCGCGGCTGGGCAGCGAGAAAGACCAGCGGTAGGCAGATAAGGGCTGGCCGGAAAATCCCTCCAGACGGTAGAGATAGCCGTCCCTCTCCGGGAAGGCAATAAACTCTGGATCCGGCACCGACTCGTCAAAACCGAAGATCCAATTGGCATTGGCCTGGGTCACCCGTCCGGCCCGCGGGTCAAAGACGATGCCGTAGGCGCCTTGGGCATATTGGGGATAGAGGTTCCAGCGGCGATGCCCCACGTCCACGAAGTTTTCCCGGCCCGGCTCGGCAAAGTAGATGTCCACCTGGCGCGCCAGCACCCGCCCTGGGTCGGGGCCGTTCAGCTCCAGAATCGGGCCGATCGCCAAGTTACCAAAGCGGGATCCCGCCGCCCCGGCAGGAGTGAAGCAACGCCAAGAGGGGGGTGGCTCGTGGCTGAGGGCGCCATTGGCCACCTGCAGCAGCGCCGCTTGCTGAGCGGCCTCCAAGAACTCGGGATTGAGCTCCACCGGCGGCAACTCGTGCAACAGCCGCAGAAAGTTCAGCCGATCCATCATCTTCTGGGCTGCTGCCGGGGTGAGGCGACCGGGATCACAAGTGGCAACTTGCGGCTGCTCGGCATAGATGGGGCCGGCAAAGGTGCGGGTCTGGCGATCCAACTGGCACATGAAGCTGGCGATGGGCAGCTCCCCCGCCGGCGGGGGCCCCACCGCAGTAAGGGATCCCTCCCCCCTGCCGCCGCAGGCGGCCAACAGAACAAGGCAGAGCAGACTCAAAACCACCCCTGCCCAGACTTGCTGCAAACTGGGCAGCCGCTGCCAAGGCATGCAAGATCCTGTAGGCTTACCGACTGGCGGGGGTGGGAGTGGGCGTGAGGCTGGGGGGACTGACGGTGCTGCTGCTACCCTCGTCGCAGGCAGACAGCAGCCCCAGGCACAGGAACAGGGCCAGGGCCCCCGAGAGCTGGCGGGTCACTTGGGTGGGTTGGAGTGTAGCCATCGCAGCAGATCTCCAAAACAGTACCGAGCTTGACCCTGTTTTATCACCTGGCCAAACCGGTCGCCGTGCCAGGGCTTGTGCCGACAAGAGCAGAACCTGAGAACAGGGCAAGGAATGCCGGCCCAACTGGGCCCCACCCACTAGAGATAGAGCCTAAGTTCATTCTCCATCGCCACCATTAGTGCTGCGACGGATCCGCGTACCTTTTTCTGCGCTCAAGCGTAAAGATTGCGTGGATGAATCTGCTTTTTGCCGCTGAATCGGACTGCTCACGTTGACATGATTTGCCCATCATCTGCCTGAAGGGATCCCTTTCTCAAGGGATGATCTGAAACTCCAGATTGTAAGTCTGGAGCAGGTTGATTGTCTCGTGGTCGGTGAGGTTGGTGTCGGCCAGCTCCAGGTTGTAGAAATCGATAAACTCCTCGTGGTCGAAGTAGGGGCCGGCATGCCAGGTGCCCATTTCCAGTTTGATAAAGCGGTCGCCGGGCACCCGAAAAGCTTGAATCTCATCCACTTGCAGCTCGTCGGCAGGCGGCGCGACGGCGATAAACCACTCCTTGCTGTGCAGGGATCCCAGACACTGGGTGCAACGGGTGTGGTGAGTTATTTGGGTGAACCGAAGGCCACGGCGGGGCAAGCGCATGAGGTAGAAGCGGGGTTGCCCCTGATTCAAAACCAACTGGGCATCTTGGCCGTCGAAGGGTTTGTCGTCAGGAGTAGGATAGATCACCTGCCCGTAGAGGGCAAAGTTTTCCGGTTCAGCGAGATGGGCCTTCAGTTGGCGCAGTTGACTGCTCACCCTGTTTGTCTCCTCTTTCCCAAAGCTGTACCCGTTGTTGCTCCGCAAGCCGATCCCCACCTGCTGCCGGCACAAGGTCGTGAAGACCCAAATAGCAGAGCAGATCTTAATCTTACCCAGATTTGCCGGTAGTCTCCTTCCGGAGAACAGTCTCAGTAAAATGGGAGAAATTTGTAACACTCGGCAATGGCGATGCGGCGGGATTTACAGGAGCTGGTCATTTCTCCTTTTCAAGTGCAAAGTCTTTCTGGGGTGCCCGTAGCTTGGCTGTACCGACCTCGGCCCGTCCGCCGCTGGAAAGACTGGCTGCGCCAGTTCTCCGCCTTCTGGGATCTGCTGCGCCTGTTGTTGGTGCTGGATCTCTGCTGCCGTTTCTTGACCTTTTGGACAGGGGGATCCCTGCTGACCTTGCTGGGGCGGATCTGGATCCCCGGCCTGTACAGCAGTTGGCGCACTTGGCTGGTGGAATGGGGGATCCTGGCAGCCATTGCCGCTTTGGGCCAAGCCTATTGGATTTTCCGCAGCCGCCGCCTGCCGCTGCTGTTGAACTTGCTGGAGGAAGTAGATCGCTACAACCGGATCATCCAAGCCATCCACCTCAACGACCAATTGGTGGAAGCCGGCAACCCCGAGGTCAAGCTGGCCCAGCGGGCTGAAGTAATCGAGGCTTTGAAGCTGACGCGGACAGATCTGATCCGCGCTTTGAAAACGGAGCGGATTTTGCGGCAAAACGAGGATCTGATCGAGCAGCAGAGTGAGCTTTTCGGAGATAATCTGGCGGCTTTGACCGCCCTGCAGGTGAGGGAGCAGGCCGGTGAGCAGGGGCGGCTTTTGGACGCCGCTTTGCAAGTTGCCCTCCACGTGCGCTCCCAAATCCGCCAACTGCAGCAGCGAGAAGCAAACCTAGCTCAAGACAAAGTTCAAAATCCAGAGGAAACAACTTTTGATTTGTAGTTATATCAAGTTCCCTCAATCGGGCATGAGGGCGTGGATGCGCTTGCCACCGTTGGGATAGAGAAGAGCACGTTTGGGGCCGTGGATGGGATCTTCGACAATAATCGTCTGCTCGCGGCTGGCCCCCAGCGAAACAATGGCAATCGGCACCTGCATCAACTGCGCCAAAAACTTCAGGTAATCATGGGCTTCGGGGGGCAGGTCTTGGATGGAGCGGCAGTCTTTGGTGGAGCACTTCCAGCCGGGCAGGGTTTCGTAGATGGGCTTGCACTGGGCAAAGACACGGGCATCGCTGGGGAAGTGACGGATCTCCCGCCCCTGGTACTCATAGGCCACGCACACCTTGATCTCATCCAAGCCGTCCAGCACATCCAGCTTGGTGATGGCCAGGCAATCCAAGCCATTGATCCGCACCGCATAGCGCCCGATCACGCCATCGAACCAGCCGCAGCGCCGTTGTCGTCCGGTGGTGGTGCCAAATTCGGCGCCGGTTGCCCCCAGGTACGCCCCGATCTCATCTTTGAGCTCGGTGGGAAAAGGGCCTTCCCCAACGCGGGTGGTATAGGCTTTGGCCACCCCGATCACCCGGTCAATGCTGGTGGGGCCGATCCCGGCGCCAATACAAGCGCCACCGGCAATGGGATGGGAGGAGGTGACGTAGGGGTAGGTGCCGTAGTCGAGATCCAGCAGGGTGCCTTGAGCCCCTTCAAACAAGATGTTCTCCCGATCTTCGATGGCTTGGGTGAGCAGCAGGGCGGCGTCGGTAACGTAGGGACGCAGCCGCTCGGCGTAGGCCAGGTATTGCTGGATGATCGGCTCGGGATCCAGCGGGGGCAGGTTGTAGATTTTTTCCAGCAAAACGTTCTTGTAGGGAATGGCCCAACTGAGGCGTTCCCGCAGTTGATCGGGGTACATCAAGTCCACGACGCGGATGCCCATGCGCTCGGCCTTGTCGGCATAGGTGGGGCCAATGCCTCGTCCGGTGGTGCCCAGCTTATAGATGCCGCGCCGCTCTTCCTCGGCCACGTCGATGACACGATGGTAGGGCAGGGTCACGTGGGCGGTTTCGGCGATGTACAGGTTGTGGGTGGAGATCCCCAGTTGGTGCAGTTGGTCGATCTCCGCCAGCAACACCTCAGGATCGATCACCGTGCCGCTGGCGATGATGCAGCGTTTGTCGGGGTAGAGGATGCCGGAGGGGATCAGGTGCAACTTGAAGGTTTGGCCCCCCACCACCAGGGTATGTCCTGCATTCACCCCACCTTGATAGCGGACGACCACATGCGCCTTTTCACTGAGGAGGTCGGTGATCTTGCCTTTTCCTTCGTCGCCCCACTGGGCACCGACAACCACAACGTTTGCCAAGAGCTTCTCCTACAGTCCGTGGATGGCACAAAAAATCCCCTTTGCGGGGGCTGCTGCACTAATTTACCGCATTGCTCGGGGCAATGTTGAGGTCTTGGGACAAAAACGTTAACAATCGATTAACTTTTTCCTTCCCCTTTCAGCTCCCTGGTTTGAACAGGCCAATGGCAGTGACCTGGTTGGATCCCGCCGCAAAGGTAAAAGCCAGGCCCAAGGCATCGTAGTTGACGTAGTAGCGATCGTCGCGCAGATATTCTCGGCTTCCCTTGGGATAGGGCACCACCTCGTTGTAGCCGTTCTCGCCGGGCCCACCATAAACGGCGATCACTTCGGAGTAGGTGGAGCCCATGCGGATCCCTTCGCCGGTCATAGCTTCTGGGTGGGTGGTGTAGATGCGGTTGGCAAAAAAGCTATCCACAATGCCCGGATGGCGGTAGGTAAAGAGGATGTAATCTTGCAGGTAAAAGATCTTCAGGTCGCTGTTGGGCTGAAAGACGTTGGCCCCAGAGGCCGCTGGGATCTGATCCACATTGCCCAGGAGGTGGGTATCGACGTTGCGGGTATCCATGCCTAGGACAAAACGGCCGACACGGCCCTCTTGAACCAGTACGGTGGGGCGGGGTGGGGGGCTGGGGCGGCGAGGGGGCAGGGCCAGCGCTTCCAGGGCGGCACTCAGCCAGGCGTTCTCATCTCCCTCTACCCTTTGCAAGGGCACCAAACCCTGCGCTAGGGAACGACCATCTCCCGTTTTCCAGGTGGCTACGGCCAGTTCCACCGCCGCGCCGGAGGGAAGGGCAAAGAAGCGGGTTTGTCGCTCGCTGCCTTGGGTGGGCTGCCCCAAAATAAGGGTGCTACCGCTGGAGCCCAACTGGGCAGCCAAGAGGGTGGCCCCCTGGCGCGTGTTGCCATCCACCAGAACCGCCAGCGGGATCCCGGCGGCAATGGGCAAATTTTCGCTGTTCCAGAGGGTGGGCTGCCCAAAGCGGTCTTCGGTAATCAGCAGCGGTTGAATGGAGCGGGGCAAAAACAGGCGGGCCACATCTGCCACCACTTGCGGGTCATAGCCCACGGATCCGCGCAGATCGAGAACTATGCCCTGGCTGTAGTCTTGGGTGTAGAGGGTTTGGCGGATCTGCTGAGCGGTGGCAGGGGTGAGCTCCGGCACCGCCAAATAAACCCGGCGCGGGCCGATCCCACGCGCCTGGACGGGCGGGCGAGGGCGGTTGAGCAAGTCCTTAAAAGCTTGCGCATTCCAAAACCGATCGGCAGGATCCCCATACTCCCGCAAGATTTCTTGGATCAACTCCTGCTCCACCTCGATGGGGGGACGGGGATCCCCGTAGGTGCGGGCCAAGAGGCGGGTGTAGAGGTCGTGGTAACTGACTGCAGCCGCTTGGCTGCCCGCCCCCAAAGACTCGTTGATGAACAGTCCCACTAAGTAGCGCAGATCCTGGCCTACTGGCGGAGAAGGGAGAGAAGGCGAGCTCTCAGGAGGGGAAGGAGCCGGCTCAACCATCGGCCCCTCAACAGACGGGATGACCGGCACCGGCGGCAAGCCTGCCTGACCCATCACCCTGATGGGAAGGATCCCAGCAAGTGCCACGACCATTCCCCCCGCTCCAATTGCACGCGCAACTCCCTTCATGGCGGCCTGGCCTCTTGCAGATGCTGCGAATAGGATAAACCCCAAACGCTTCCCTCTGCCACTGTCCGCGGTGTCAGATATCTATTTTTTGCATCTTAGAACACTAGATGTGGCTGCCTCGTCCCCCTTCTTTTGAGCAGAGTGTTTCCAGTCAGAAAACCCCCCCGCACAGACCTGGTTGTTCGCTTACTTGCCTTTTTTGCCCTTTTTGCTTGGCTTGGGCTTTTCTGCTGTCTCCTCAACCGGGGTTGTCACTTCGAGTTCCGAGCCGACCGCAGAGGCGGAGACAGTTTCGGCAGGGGATACTTCTACAGCTAGAGTCGGTTCGTCTGCCGCTTCTCCGTCAGCGTCCGTGGCCGTCTCTGAAGAGGCTGCCACTGCCTCTGGCCCCTCGGACTCGAACTCCGCCTCTGGCACTGTAACCCTCTGTTCTGAGCTCGCCGAAGAAGTGGGCGCCTGGGTGGGATTCCCCTCGCCATCGACCCAGTTGACTGTGGTCTGAGCCTTCAGCCAGGCCATCACTTTGTTGGTCAGAAGATCTTCGTGAACGACTTGGCGTACTCGCTCCCGATCCAGCTTCTGCCCTTGCTGGGCATAGGCCGCCATCACCTCTTCCACTTCGACTTCCAATTCGTTGGGGCCTACGGCAATCTGCTCCTGCCGGACGATGGCACTGAGAGCCAAGGTGCGCCGCAGCCGGTTGATGGCCTCGGGCCGGTAGCGCTCCATCAACTGGTTAAGGGTTTCGGGCGGCATTTGGGACAAGAGCTTGCGGATCTCTCCCGGCGTGACCCCTTGCTGCTGCTGCAGCGACTGAAGGCTTTGGGCCAGCAGTTGTGTCGTTTCTTGCTCGACTAGGGTCTCCGGCAGATCCACCTCGGTGGTTTCCAAAATGGCGTTGAGGATGGCCGTCTCCAGGTTTTCCTCAGATTGTCTCAGAGCATCTTGTTCGAGGCGCTTTTGCAGGTGTTCCCGCAGCTCGGACACCGTCTGAAAGTTGCTGATCTCCTGCACAAAGGCATCGTTCAACTCGGGCAGCTCTTTGGCTTTGATCTCGTTCAGATGGACGGTGAAGGTAACCGTTTTTCCAGCCAACTCTTCTCTGAAGTAATCGTCGGGGAAAGTGGCTGTGATCTCCTTGGTTTCGTCGAGCTGCATGCCGACAACGCCCGCCACAAAACCGGGGATGAAGTTCTCCTCTTTGAGCTCCAACTGAAAGTCTTGGGCGGCGATCTCCTCCAGGGGATTGCCCTCGGCGTCGCGAGCTTGAAAATCGATCACCACCACATCCCCCAACTGGGCGGGCCGATCTTCTACGGGCAGGAGGGTGGCCCGCTGATCCCGCCACCGGTCGATGAGCTGGTCGACCTGTTCGGGCTTGACGGTGACGCGGGTGGCCGTGACGGTTAGACCTTTGTATTGGCCGACGCGGGCTTCGGGGTACACCTCCACATACCCTGAGAAGCTGAAATCGGCTTCCGGGTTGAACTGGGCCAAGAGCTGCCCCACCTCCTCATCCAGCTCGAAGCGGCTGATGGGGGTGAGCTGAGTTTCCTGGAAGGCCTGTTGGATGGCCTCGTTGATCAAGTCATCCACAGCGCTGGCCATGATGCGCTCACGGCCCACCTGGCGCATCACCAGGTTGCGGGGGGCCTTGCCCTTGCGAAATCCCGGGATCTGGATATTCCGCTCCAGTTGGCGCAAGGTTTTTTCGTAGGAGCGCTTCACCTGGTCCGCTTCTACCACGATTTTGAGGCCAACCCGGCTGCCAGGGCGTTTTTCTTGTGTGACCTGCATAGGAAGTGATGAGCTGGTGAGAGAAGCAAGCAGAAGTTCAATTCTACCCCAACCGCTTGGGGATCGACGGGATCCATACGGGGCAGTTCTAGGCAGGGGATCCCTCGGTGGCCACTTCTTTCACCTCCTGGATGTCCTCTTGGGGTTCGGCGCGCTTGCTGGGGGGCAGTTGCTTGACTTTGGCTTCCAGCTCCACCACCATTTCCTTGAGCTCGGTGATGGTGACTTCCTTCTCCTGCAGTTGCCGATTTTTTTCGCGGGCTTCGATGCTGAACTGGACACGCATCCAGAGGCTATACAGCCAGGCAAGGGCGGCCCCGATCCCGGCAGAAGCCAACAGTTCAATCACCAGCGGGCTTTCGATGCTGACTCCGGGGGCGAAGTTAATCGTGACCGGGGTGGCGTTTTGCATGGCAAAAAGAGCGATTCCCAGGAGGGCCGAGAACAGGATCAGGTAGTTGAACAGTTGCATGATTTTCTCCTTCGAGGGATCCACGACGGCTTGCCAGCACCAGAATACCCACAAACGGGGGTTGATTTGTTGGCCCGAGAGATCTCAGAAGAACCAGCCATAGCTGTGTAAGCCTTTGCCCAGAAAGTTCACCCCCAGATAACACACCCAAACCACCCCAAAGCCCAAGCTGGCCAAGAGGGCGGGGCGCCTGCCCTGCCAGCCTTTGGTGATGCGGGCGTGCAAATAGGCGGCAAAGACCAACCAGGTAATCAAAGCCCAGGTTTCTTTGGGATCCCAGCTCCAGTAGGTACCCCAGGCTTCGTTGGCCCAGACGGCGCCGGCAATGATGCCGATGGTGAGCAGCGGGAACCCCAGCCCGATTAGCCGGTAGCTGGTGTTGTCTAAGATTTCCGCCAGGCTCAGCCGTTGCCAAGCGATCGCTTCGTTGGGTGCCGGTTGGGGAAGAGGTTCAGCCGGTCGGGGGGAGCGGATCCCGGCGTAGACCAGTTCTGCAGCAGGAGATGGCAGGGTGGCTTCTGTCCATTCCGGGTGGGTTGCAGGCTGAGAGGGGCGAAATTGCAGGCCGAGGGAGTTGCCCTTCAACTGAACTTCCTGGCCGCGGGTGACGATGAGAAAAGTGATGGCCAAAAGGGATCCCACCAAGAGGGCTGCGTAGGCCAGCAGCATCACAGTTACGTGCATCATCAGCCAGTTGGATTGCAAAGCCGGCACCAGTGGCTGGGCCGCCTGCATATCTTCCGGCAGGGCCAGGGCGGCAAAGGCCACAATGCCTGTCGCCAGCGGGGCGGTCGTCACCCCCACCCAACGGCTACGAGTCCAGTGGAGAGCCAGCAGGTGCAAGGTGGTGATCCCCCAGGCCAAGAAAAACAAAGACTCGTACAAGTTACTCAAGGGGAAATAGCCGGCATCGATCCAGCGGGCCGTCAGCAGGGCGGCGATCGTCAAGTTTGCCCCGATCATCCCCGCCAAGCCCAGCTCAGACAGAAGCTGCACCTGGGGAAACGCTGCCCCCCCCCAGTAAAACAGCATGGCCCCCAAACAGACAGCAAAGGCCATGTTGTTGAGCAAAGCCTGCCACTGAGCTAGATCCAAGCCTGCAAAAGCCGTTATCGCCAACCAAGCCATACCTGACCTCAAAAGTTCTCCTGACCCCGCTTGGGCCAGACCGCTGATCCCATTCTAGGGTGGGGGAGGGGATCTTCCCCAAAGGACACATGCTGGTAATGTGGGGATGGCTTATCTGCTGCTCGGCAGGATACCGAAAGTGTTGGGATGTGAGGCTCATGCAAGGACACGCGGGAAAGGCCAGAACCTGGAGATGGGGATGGTGGATGGCTCTGGTGGCAGCTCTTGTGCTGGTCGCTTGCGGTGGATCCCCGCCTGAACAGCCCCAGGAACAGCTACCTCAGCTCGAGCGGGTACCAGTGCCGCCGGAGATTGCCAAGCTGGATGCCCACTTGGAGCACTGCCGTCCGCGGGTGCAGATCCTCAGCCCTAAGCCGGGTGAGGTGTTGTCGGAGCGGCAAGTAACCGTTCGCTTTGCAGTGCAGGGGTACCCCCTTTTTAAGGATCCGCAACTGGGCCTCGGCCCCCATTTGCACGTAGTGCTGGACAACCGGCCCTACATCGCCCATTACGATGCCGATGCTCCCCTTGTTTTTGAGGATTTGGAGCCGGGATCCCATACTCTGCGGGTGTTTGCCGGCAAGCCCTGGCACGAGAGCTTTAAAAACTCCGAGGCCTACGCCCAAGTCAGCTTCCATGTGCTAGCGCCTACGCCGGAATACGTGCCGCAGCCGCACCTGCCTTTGCTCACCTACAACCGCCCCACCGGCAGCTACGGTGCCGAGCCGATCCTGGTGGACTTTTGGCTGGCCAACGCCCCGGTACGCGAGAGTCTGCTGACCGACCTGCCGCGGGATTGGCGCATCCGCTACACCCTCAACGGCCAATCTGGCCTGCTGGATCGCTGGGAGTCTTTTTACTTGAAGGGCTTGAGGCCCGGTCGCAATGTGATGGTGGTGGAACTGGTGGACAGCAAAGGGGATCCCATCCGCAACGTGTTCAACAGCGCTGCCCGCGAGATCACCTACACCCCCGGCGGCCAAGACACTCTCTCCAAGCTGATCCGCGGCGAGCTGAAAGCGGAAGAGGCCCTGGCCATTGTGCAGCCCCAGCCCACACCGACGCCGACGCCAGAACCAATACCAACACCGACATCAACGCTGGCACCCACTCTTACACCAGAGCCGACGCCCACTCCTGCACCACGTCGCCAGCCGCGCTTTCAACTCCGGCGTCCCCGTCCCACCTCAGAAGGGATCCCGGCTGAGGTCACACCTGCTGTGCCAACCCCAGCGGCTGTAGTGGCCACGCCGAAACCAACACCTAGCCCCTTGCCTACGCCTGCTCCCACTCCAACACCTCAACCTGAGGCTACGCCTTTGCCGCGCATCACTCCTCTCCCGCTGCAGGAGCAACGCGTGCGCCAGCAGGGGTTGCGGCTTTTCCCCCCGGGACTCCACAGCCCGATCCTCTCAGTTGAGCGATAGGGTGATACAAAAATCCCGACTCCGCTGCTAGTGTCTAAAATCGAATAACGACGATAATTTCCACTAGATTTGGGGATAGAGGCACAGACCTGTTCCCCAGCAAGTCGTCCTCATCCTCAGGGTGTTCCAAAAGCGCACCCATGAATTGTTCTATTCCTTGCCAAGTAATGGCCATTTCAAATCGGTCGAGACACTTCCCAAGCGCTCCTGGCTTCTCTCCCAAGGGAAACCCGCCTCACCTTTAGCCTCTCTGCCTCTAGGGGAGGAGAGTTAGAGATTGACATCACAAACCGTTTCATTGCCATTTGAAACGACTAAAGCTTTTCTGATGATCCCGCAAGCAAAAATAGCCATCTCCGGTTCTACGAATCAGATAAAAAACAATTTTTCTTGTCTCCAATAAATCCAATTTAGCAATTAAAAACTCATCCAAAATCTAGAATATTTTTCCTCAGGCTATCTAGGTTTTAAACTTAGATTTATAAGATGCTTGATTTCTCCGGCATTCCTTGCCGTGGGGTTACTGTCCGTCAAAATAGGAAAATATACACTACTGGTAGAGTCTAGTGAATCAGGCTCAACAAATTTAGTGAGTCGAACACTCGGCATCAGCTCAATTTTTTTAAGGTTAGAGCCTTTACGAGAATGCTTTTGTGCTGATATGAATAAGGTGCTGTTTGCAGCAAGGTCGGCTTCCTAGTGGGAAGAAAGCTTGACGCGACAGCAGAAGAGAAGATTCTGACAGGGCATCAACTTATGGTGTGGGGTTGGATATGTCGGAAAATCTTGAGCTGCAAGACGCAGTGGGGCGTTTCTTAAAAATCATTGGGCGCTACTCGTTGCTCACTGCCGAGGAAGAACTGCGTCTGGCCCACCAAGTGCAGCGGATGATGGCCCTTCTGGAGCAGCGGCGGCAGCACGAGTCGCTGGAGGATTGGAGCCAACGGCTGGGGATCCCTTTAGAGGAGCTGCAGCAGATCCTGCGGCAGGGGGAAGCCGCCAAGAAGCGCATGGTGGAGTGCAACCTGCGCCTGGTGGTGTCGATTGCCAAGCGCTACCGCAACCGCGGTCTGCCCTTTCTGGATCTGATTCAGGAGGGCACCATCGGCCTCACTCGCGCCGTGGAAAAGTTCGATCCCACGCGGGGGTACAAGTTCTCCACCTACGCCACCTGGTGGATCCGGCAGAGCGTGAACCGCGGCATCCAAAACAAGGGGCGCCTGATCCGGCTGCCCGCCCACATGTACGAGAAGGTCTCCCAGGTGAAGCGGCGCTACCGCGAGCTGTCCGCCGAAAGGGGATCCCGGCCTGCCGCAGAGGAAGTTTTCGATTCGCTGGATATTGGCGACAACTACCGCGAACTGATCACCCGCCACATGGCGGAGATGCGTTCTTTGAATGTGGGAGTAGGGGACGAAGACGGCACCGAGCTGCAACATTTTATCCCCGACGAGGACAACGATCCGGTCGAACATCTGAACCGGGTTGCCCATTGCGAGGAGGTGCGCGCTCTGGTGGGCCAACTGAGCGAACGCGAGCAGCAGGTAATTGTGGCCCGCTATGGGCTGGATGGGTCGAAGGGCCTGACGTTGCGGGAGATCGGGGAGCACATCGGTCTTTCGCGGGAGCGAGTCCGGCAAATTGAGCGGCGGGCCCTGCGGAAATTGCGGCGGCTGCAGCAGGAATACTCCACCCCCAAGGCCGGCAGACAGCTCAACTCCCCAAGCTAACCGGAGCCTGCCCCTCTGTAGAAGGGCTTTTTTACCACTTCGGCGGGCCGGCGCTGGCCCCGAATCTCAATCTCCAGCCGGGATCCCACCTTGGCCCAAGTTGAATCCACATATCCCAGGCCAATGCCGTAGCCCAAGGTAGGAGAATGGCTGCCGCTGGTTACCCGCCCGATCGGCTCAGGGGAGTTGGGAGCGTAGATGGCATAGCCGCTGCGGGGAATGGCTCGATCCAATAGGCGAAACCCCACCAGGCGACGCGGGATCCCTTGCTCGCGTTGACGTTCGAGGGCCAGCTTGCCAATGTAGTCCCCTGGATTGTTGACCAACCAACCCAAGTCAGCTTCCAGGGGAGTCGTGCTCTCGTCCATGTCCTGGCCGTAGAGGCAAAAAGCAGCCTCTAGGCGCAGGGTATCGCGGCAGCCGAAGCCACAGGGCTGTACTCCTGCCTGCACCAGTTGCTCCCAGAGCCAGCAGCCCTCTGGGGGGCTAAGCAAGATCTCAAAGCCGTCTTCTCCGGTGTAGCCGGTGCGGGCCACAAAGACCCTTGCCCCTGAGGATCCCCCTTTTTGAGGAGCAAACTGCCCGTGTTGAAAGCGGCGCAAAGCCTTCAGGGATCCCGCCAAAAAGGGCTGAAGGACCTCTTCCGCTGCCGGCCCCTGCACCGCCAGCAACACCTGCGACTCGGTGTGATCCTGCAGTTCCAGCCCAGGGATCCCCTGCTGCTGCAGCCACTCCCTATCTTTGTGGCGGGTGGCCGCGTTGACGATCAGGCTCCAGTGCTCCAGCTCCCCTTGCGGTGGATGCCGGTAGAAGATGACATCGTCCACAATGCCCCCCAGCGGATTGAGCAAAACCGTGTAGCGAGCGGATCCCGCCCGAACGGCGGCCAGGTCGCTGGGCACCAGCCGGCTGAGGTGGGATCCCAGCTCTGGCCCCCAGAGCTCGAACTTGCCCATGTGGGAGATGTCGAAGACGCCCGCCCGCTCCCGCACCGCTCGATGCTCGGCCACCACCCCTTGGTACTGCAGGGGCATTTCCCAGCCGGCAAAGGAGACAAACCGCGCCCCCAAGGCTTGATGGAAGGGAAACAGGGGGGTGCGCTGCAGGGAAGTTGTGCCCATCAACGGATCTCTAAGAATCAAGGACTAGGATAAACGCACCGTCGCCGATTCTCCGAGCTTGTCCAGTGCCTTCTGTCCCTGCCATGATCCGCAATTGACAAGCTGGAGCGATCCCTGCAGTTCTGCTGCGACGTTTTGGGAGGCAGCACCGTGAGGCCGTTGTCAGTTAGCCGATCCACCTACGGTTAATTGTCCCAACACGTTGATGTCGAAGGTGAAGTTGATCGTCACCGAGTTGCCCTCATAGGCTTCAGGCAGAGGCAAAAAGGGTGCCGCCCGCTGAATCGCCGTCAGCGCCGCGTCGTCGGTTTGTTGGCTGCCAGATGTGCGCCCTAAGCGAATGCTCTGTAGGTCGCCGGCTCGACCCACGGTGAAGATCACCACCGTGCGGCGGGAAGTGCCGGTCTGCCCTGGGATCCAATTTTGTTCCACTTTCCGTTGCAAAGCTGCCAGCCAAGGGCCCCAATCCACATTGGCCCGCGCCGCCACACTGGGGGGGTTGGGAGCCGACTGGGTGGGGTTGGCCAAGCCGCTGGCTCCTCTGCCCTGGATCCCAGCCCCATCACTGGGAGCGGAAGCGCTGATGGGCGGCCCCAACTGGGAAGAATCGGAGGGCCGCTCAGCAGGGAGAACCTCCGTCGGCGGTTGGGGAGCAGGCGCAACGGGCTGCAATTGGCTGAGATCCGAAGCCCGCTCGCTGGGCTGCACGGGTAGAGGCTCGGCGGTGGGGGGAGGCGTGGGAGCCGGCGTGGCAGGAGGAGCAGCCGCCACGGGCGGCGGGGTCTGGGTGGGAGTGGGTCGGGGGGCTGGGGTGGGCGGAGGTGGGGCTGCAGTTGGGGTTGCCGCAGGCCGAGGAGGAGCCGGAGGCGCAGTTGGTGTGGGGGGTGGGGTAGGTCTAGGAGTGGCCAGGGCAACTTCCGCCGGGGCAGGTGGTGGCACAGGGGCAGGCTGCTGTGGTTGCGGCGGCTGGGGTTGGGGCGGAGGGGGTGGGGGAGCCTCCTGGCGAGGAGCAGCCTGGGATTGGGGTGGACTGCCCTGGGAAGGAGGGGCTTCCGCCCGTTTGCCCCCATCGCGGGAATCCACTTCTGAAACCAGCTTTGCCTCTTCCGGCGGCTTGAGATCTTCTGGCTCCAGAAGGATAAACTCGATGGCTTTTTGTTCTTCCTGGCGAAGCGGCCAAAACCGACTCCAGTAGAGCAAGGCCAGCAGCGCCAGCGCATGCAGCAACAAGGACAGCGCCACCATCCAAAAAAAATCGCGCGACTCGTCCTCGCGGCGGCGCTGTTCAACCCAGATGCTGGCCATGGCCAAGATTGCCCCTTCTTACAAACCTCTCAACACACCGAGTTCTCTTGTTGCAGACTCGGCCACTCCGTCCCGCTGACGCGAGCGGATTACACACTAGCTAGTGTTATAGCATCCGAGCGGTTGGCACTCCTGCGCAAAGGCGTACAGCTTGGGCCTGAGAAGGGATCCCACCTGGCAGCAGCCGTTCCAAAATCGCCTACCTTGATAAAGAGCAGGGATCCTGAGTCGAGCAGGCTGCTTTGCGAGAGAGCCCATGGAACCCATCCGCTTTCATCTGGCCTTTCCCGTTGCCGATATTGCCTTGGCCAAGACTTACTACGGCGAGGGCTTGGGTTGCCAAATCGGTCGGGAAACGCCTGTTTCAGTCATTTTGAACCTCTATGGCCATCAACTGGTGGCCCACCTCACCCAGGAAGAGCTGAGGCCCCAGCGGGGCATCTACCCCCGCCACTTTGGCCTGATCTTCCCTGCCCAAGCAGATTGGCAGGCGCTGGCTGAGCGGGCCCAGGCACGGGGATTGCCTTTCTATCAGGAGCCGCGCTGGCGCTTTGTCGGCACCCCCCTGGAGCACGGCACCTTCTTTTTGCAGGATCCCTTCTACAACCTGCTGGAGTTTAAGCACTACCGCCACACCACCGCCATTTTCGGGGAGCGGGAATGGGCCATGGTCGGGGATGAGGCTTCGCACCGCTCGCGGGAACACCCCTCGGCCCACTCAGGTGGTGGCGAAAGTGGCACATAGCGCGAACAGGAGGGATCCTTTGGCCACTCAACCCCTAGGCCCTGCGCGCGGCCCCATTTGGCAGATGGATTTTAACGCCGTTCCGCTGCGGGATGCGCAGGAGCGGCGGGTTTGGGAGCTGCTGGTGTGCGATGCCAGCGGCCAGTTTCGCCAGGCCCAGTACTGCAGCAACCAAGAGGTCAATAGCACCTGGGTGGCCCAACAGTTGCGCAGCTATTTGGAAGTGGCCCCCCAGCCCCCTTCGGCCATTCGCGTCTTCCGCGCCCGCATGAGCTCCATTTTGCAACGGGCCTGCAACGCCGTTGGGATCCCGATGCTGCCCAGCCGCCGCGTCTATGCCCTCAAGGCCTGGATGCGGGAACGGGCAGAGCAGGTTTACCCTCAGGAAACCCAATTTACCTACAGCCCCGAGCCGCCGGTGGAGACGGATCCGCCGGATCCCATCCCCCTGCCGGACAAGTTGCAGGGGGAGCGCTGGGCGTTCGTTACCTTGCGGGCCGGGGATCTGCGGGATGCCGAGACCTGGCCAATGGAATTTGGCGAGCTGTTCCCCCTAAACTGGGAGGCCCTGGCGCCTGACACAATCATTCCTGGGTTGGTGATTGCCTCGCGGCGGGCGCTGCCCATAGCAGCCTGGCTGAGCGGTATGGAGCCTGCCTACTTGACGGTGGCGGAGGGACGGCTGCTGTTCGAGGCTGGCCTCAGCGATTGCTACCTGTTTGCGCAACTAAAAGATGAAAAGCTGCAAGCGGAAGCAGAAGGCTTTGCCCAACGCCAACGCCAAGCCCAAGGGATCCACTTCCTCGCCATCCAAAGCGATTTCCGGGCCCAGTCTTTCGCCGGCTTTTGGCTGATGCAGCATCCCCTTTAAAACCGTTGTCGGCCCCTTACGTGGATCCTCAAGCTAGCTGTGTTGGCAAAGCAACACAAAAACGGTAGCAGCGGCTCCGCGAGCGCCTCGCCAAATCCCGCAAAGGCCGATTCTTTCGTTGACCCGCTCGATGCCTTGCGCCACAAGGCTTTCAGGCCTCTCACCCCCCTCTTCCAGGCCCTTTTTTGCCGTCTTCGACCGACCCCCTCGCAAATGGGTCTTGCATTCCTTGCCCCGCTTGGGTTTAATAAGGGTAGAGGTTCCCCTTCGGGGGGATCCCTAGAAATTGGAAACCTGAGTTTCAATGTGGGGTGGCAGGAACTCCATGGCAACGGTTCCCCTTCGGGGGGATCCCTAGAAATTGGAAACGTTCCCTCGTCTACGGGGTAGACGGGGATTTCCAAGTCGCTGGTTCCCCTTCGGGGGGATCCCTAGAAATTGGAAACCATAGATTTGTGAAGGGTGGTGAGAGACTAATCCACCCTGGTTCCCCTTCGGGGGGATCCCTAGAAATTGGAAACCTTACCTAACCACTGCCAGGGGCGGCGGCATTTCGGTTTGGTTCCCCTTCGGGGGGATCCCTAGAAATTGGAAACCAGTTGGTTTACATAGTAAAGTGCTTTGACCAATGTGGTTCCCCTTCGGGGGGATCCCTAGAAATTGGAAACACCTCATCATAGGCACTCTCTTCCCCCCGCCAGCGGGTAGGTTCCCCTTCGGGGGGATCCCTAGAAATTGGAAACTAGACCACAGTCGGGCAACCCTGATAGCCGCTGATCGGTTCCCCTTCGGGGGGATCCAACTTCCCTCACCCCTGGCCCCTCTCCCAGTGGGAGAGGGGAGGCGAGCGGTTAGCTCTTCGGGGGATCCCTAGAAATTGGAAAAGATAAAGAAAAGAAATTGGAAACTCCCTAGAAAAGGCGGCTACGGAACTCCGAGTAGATCTCGGCATAAGCCTTGACCCACTCGGAATCCGGCTGGATGAGGCGTTCCACCTGTACCAAGCGATCGGCAGCCTGCTGCACCGAACAGCACCAATAGGCTGAGGCGGCCAGGATGGCTGCCCCTACCGCCGGCTCCGGGTGCCTGACCACTGCCAGGGGGCGGGCGAGGATGCTGGCCCGCAGGCGCAGCCAGAGGGGGCTTTTGCAGCCGCCGCCAGTGGTTAATAGCGGCTCTTGCACTGGGATCCCGTGGGCAATCAAGGTTTCCAGCCCCAGCCGCTCCACCATCGCCACCCCTTCCAAAAGAGCTGCATAAAAGCGAAGGGATCCCACTTCCGCCTGGGGCAAGAAGCCGGCAAATTCGCTATCCAGGATGGGAAAACGCTCGCCGGGCCGGCAGAGAGGATAGCTGACTAGGCCCGTGGGCAGATGGGCCTCCGCCTGCCGATCCAAGGCAGCAAAGTCGCCGCCGGGAAAGAAGTGGGGCAGGACGCCGCCGCCGCAAAAGGAGGCCGCCCCCGGCCACCAACCGCTGCGGTCGGGGTGCAGATGAGAATAGATACTCGGCGTTTGCACAGGGTCAGGGCTGTTGGCCTTGAAGATAAGAGTTGTGCCCAGGCTGGTGGAAACCTGCCCCAAGCGAGTAGCTCCTGCTGCCAGTTGCCCGGCGCAGCCATCGGTGATCCCGGCAGCAATCAGCACTTCTGGCCCCAGCTCCCACTCAGGCCGCACCGTTCCCAGAACTGTTCCTGGCGCCACCACCTCAGGAAAGCGCTTGGGATCAAGGCCCTGCTGAGATAGCCGCTCCCGCGGCCAGGTGTAGGTTTCCAGGTCAAAGCCGCTCTTGAGGGCATGGGTGTGATCGGTTACCCGCCGGCGGCCCCCCAGTTGGCTGAGGAGAAAGTCCGCCGGATGGGCCAGGTAGCTGTCCCGGTATTGGTCGGGATGGGCCTCTGCCCACCACAGCCAGCGGCCGAGCCCCCAACTGGCAGGGATCCCCAGGCGCTGGGCCTGGGCCTGGCCCCGCAGGTCGGAATACAGCCAGGCTTGATCCAGCGGCATGCCCCGCCCGTCCACCGGCAGCACTGTACCCGAGGTGCTGCAGGCACTGAGGGCGGCAATGGCGTAGCGATCCCCCAGTTGAGCTTTGAGGTGGCCCAGCAGCGCCTTCAGGGTGCGCAGCCAGCGGCCTGGATTGGTTTCCGGGGGATCCCAGGAGCGCTCGCTTTTGACCACCACCTCCCCTGTCTCGGAGAGGGCCACCACCCGCATCCCCGAAGTGCCCAGATCGATCCCGAGAAATACAGGGGACATTCAGAGGGGCCGGTAAACTCGGTAGTTGATGTTGGGGAAGATGTTGTCCATGTATTCCACCTTGGCCAGCCACTGCTCGTCTTCGGGGGTGGCTTTTTCTCGCCGCAACTGGCCGGCTTGGATCTTCTCGTAGAGGTGATTGAAGCGCAGCAGGTGGGACTTGGTGCGGCGTACGGCATAGGGAACCATCGTCCCCGTGCGCATGATGAAGGCCCAGTCGGAAGATTGGGCCAACAGCACTTCCCGCGCCGCCTGGTTCAGGGCTCGCCACTCCAGGTCATCGGCGGGCTCACGGCGGCTCAGCTCGATCATCCGCTCGGTGGCCTTGTGCAAGTGGGGATAGATCCAGGCGTTGGTGGGGTTGAGCCAGTACTCGTGGAAGCCGCGCGCCCCCCAACTGGATTGGGCCGGTTTGCACACCTGTTGGGTGGGGTTCTCCCGCAAGTACTCCGCCAGGTGGGTCATGCGATAGGTGGTTTGGTCGAAGTAGCTCTTGCGAATGAGAAAATCCAAAAACCAGGGGCCCTCGTACCACCAATGGCCGAACAGCTCAGCATCGTAGGGAGCCACCACCAGCGGCGGGCGCCCCATGACGCTGTGCAGATATTCGATCTGTCGCTGGCGGTTGAACATGAAGTTGCCCGCATGTTCTGCCGCCTTCTCCCTGGCCCAGTAGGGATCGTAAAGTTGCTTTTGCCCCAGATCTAGGTTGCGCCCCGTGATGCGATGGTACTTGATGCCGGTGTTTTTCCGCTGGCCGTTGGGCATGATGTAGGGCTTGATGTATTCGTAGTCGGCCTCATACCCCAGGTCTTTGTAGAACTCGCGATAGACGGGATCCCCGGGGTAGCCCACCTCCGCCGACCACACCTGTTGGGAAGACTCGTGATCCCGACCGAAGACGGCAACACCGGTCTCGGTAAAGATGGGGGCGTACATGCCGTAGCGGGGCCGTGGCTTGGCGTAGAGCAGGCCGTGGGCGTCGGTGATCATGTAGCGCAGGCCAGCATCGGCAATCATCCGCTCCAGCCCTTGGTAGTAGGCGCATTCCGGCAGCCAGATCCCCCGCGGCCATTGGCCAAAGTGCTCGTTGTAGTGCTCGCAGGCCACAATCAGCTGCGCCCAAACCGCCTGCGGGTACATCTGCATCAGGGGCAGGTAGCCGTGGGTGGCGCCACAGGTAATGATCTCCAAGTTGCCGCTGTCCTGAAACTGTTTGAAGGCCCGCACCAGGTCTCGGTCGTAGCGCTCCCAGAGATCGCGGACCATGGCAAATTGCTTGATGTAGTGCTCGGCTAGGTAGCGAATGTGGCCGTTGGTGGCGTTCTTGTCGTACTCCAGTTGGGCCAGCTCTTCCAACTTGGTTAGATAGTGGTCGTAGCGCTCCTGCAGCAAGGGATCCCGCAGCATCGACACCAGCGGCGGCGTCAGAGACATGGTGAAGCGAAAGTCGATGCCATCTCGCCGCAGCCCCTCGAACATGTGCAGCAGCGGGACATAGGTCTCGGTGATGGCTTCGTAGAGCCACTCTTCTTCCAGCACAAAGTCCTGCTCGGGGTGGCGCACAAAGGGCAGGTGTGCGTGGAGTACCAAGGCAAGATAGCCTATCATGGCGGCTAGGGATCCTCAGGTGGGAGAAGATAAGGGAGCAAGCCTTCCTTCCCCAGCAATCAATCTGTAGGGAAGGTTAAGAGCAGCATTGCTACCTATCGTCCAGCATTTCCCCCTCGCGGTCAAGGGCTGGGATCGCTGGGGATCGCTGGTGGCCGCCGGGGGGATGTTGGTCAGGACCAGCGGTGGCGAATTTGGTCGTAGATCTCCAGGTATTCTTTGCCGGGGTAGTTCCAGGAGTAGTCGTAGCTCATGCCCTGGATCTGCAGTTGGCGAAACTGGTCGGGGGCGGTGTACCACAGGTCGATGGCCCGATCCAGCGCCGACTCTAGGGCTGCGTGATCCGTGTGGTAGAACACGTAGCCATTGCGTTGCTCAGGCAATTTGCAACTGTCGTAGTCGCGGTCAAAAACGGTATCCACCAGGCCGCCCACGCCCCTCACCACCGGAACTGTGCCGTACTTGAGGCCGATCATCTGGGTGAGGCCGCAGGGCTCGTAGTGGCTGGGCACCACCAGGATGTCTGCCCCTGCATAGATGAGGTGGGAAAGTTCTTCGTTGAAACCCAGCTCGATGTGAACGTCGGGGTTGTCGTTGAGGTAGCGTTTCTCATGGGCAAACCAGGCGCCGATCCCCGGCTCCGTGGCGGATCCCAGGAGAACAAACTGGGCATTTTTGAACAGGGAGCGGTAGATGGCGTGGTGCACCAGATGCACGCCTTTCTGTTCATCGAGGCGTCCGATATAGGCCACAATCGGCTTTTCGACATCTTGCAACAGCAGCCGTTCCCGCAGGGCTCTTTTGTTTTTGGCCTTGTTTTCCAAAGTTTGCGCTGTGTAGCGAAAAGGAATAAAGCGGTCGATCTCAGGGTTCCAAATATCGTAATCGATGCCGTTCAGGACGCCGCGAAACTTGTGCTGGTGTAAATAAAGCGTGTGACCCAGCCCATAGCCGTAATCGCCAAATCGCACTTCCAGGGCGTGGTTGGGAGAAACCGTGGTGACAAAGTTGGAAAAGACGATCCCGCCCTTCATAAAGTTGAGGGCAAAGGGGTTAAAGTTATCTCGCAGACGATCGTAGTGGAAGTAATAGGGCTCCCGATTGAGGCCAGTGGCCCAAAGAATTTCCGGGCCGCCAAAGCCCTGGTGCTTGAAGTTGTGGATGGTGTAGCATACCCGCTGGTTTTCCATGCCGTGGTACTTGTAGATCTCAAAGAGCAGTACCGGCACCAGTCCTGTCTGCCAGTCGTGACAGTGGATGATGTCGGGGCGCTTGTTGCTTTTGAGGAGAAACTCCAAAGCTGCCTTGCTGAAAAAAGCAAAGCGCATGTTGTCGTCTGGGCAACCATAGTAGCAGCCGCGATTGAAGAAGTTGTCGCCGGAGTGGGGCTCAATAAAAAAGCAAAGGCGGCCATGTACCCAGCCGCAGTACACCGAGCAGTGGATGGCTCCCCCATACCAGGGCACCCAGAGGTCGCGGTAGGCATCGTGCAAGCCCCAGATCTGGTCGTAGCGCATGGTGTCGTACTTGGGCAAAACCAGCTCGACACAGTGCCCCCGCACTTCTAGCTCCCGGCTGAGGCCGTACACCACATCCCCTAGCCCACCCGCCTTAATGACGGGGGCACATTCCGACGCAATCTGCACGATGTACATTTCGAGATCTCCCGTAGCACCGCCTTACTTTTCTTCACAAAAGATAATCTCTTTTGGCTTCGCTAGCCCATCCCCCGCCTCAGCGAAAAGGGATCCCCGAATAGGGATCCCTTCTGGCAGAACAGGCGCGATTTGGCTGGGCTATCTAGGAGCTTGGATCCCTCAATACCACTGCTGGGCGTAGAGGCGCTGCACCAGATAGAAAACAAACAGGTTCACGTCGACGCGGCGCTCGTCGATCATAAAAGACTCGAGGGTGCTGGCCGGGGATCCTTCAACAGCACAGCGGAAGAACTTGGGCCCGTTGAGGGATCCCTCAGCAAAGAGGACGCTAAACTGCTTCTTGCCGCCGGCAAATGAGCCGACCAGCGTCTTGCCCTCCAGCCGCAGTTGCAGATCGTTGACGCCGCGTTTCTCAAAAGCGGCGATGGTTGCTGGGATCACGTCTTCTGCAATCAGTTGCTCAAAAGGCTTCTCTTCCTTGGCCGGTTTTTTCGCGGCGGCTTTGGCGGAGCCAGTCGCCTCAGTAGCAGGATTAGCGACCTCGACAGGGGCCGACTTTTCGCCAGTGATCTCTTGAGGGGTGGGTTCTCCAGACATGGATCGGTGCTCCGACAACAAGTAAGTTGGGCTACAGACTCAAATGGGCTAGATCTGTCCAGAAGGGCGAAGAGGGCTAGCCTTTGGGGATGTACTGGCCGACGATCCCTTCGGCAGGGATCTGGGGGAAGCCCATGCTGTAGTTGGGAGTACGCCCCTGCAGGTTGTAGGCAATCTCCCCCTGCTTGAGGAGAGAGCGAATGAAGTGTTCCAGGTCAGACCCGATGCGCCGTAGGTTGTACTCGGTCAGATCCCGGCCCCTGTACTCTTCCACCAATTCCTCAAAGCGGGCATAGACCTTCCGCAGGGCGGCATCGTTCCAGACCAGCTCGTTATCCGGATCCACATCGAGGGTGAGCAGATCGTCGCGGGGCACAAAGTTGTTGTCGGCAGTAACCTCGCCGGCAAAGATGTGAACGTGGCGGGTGGTACATTTCAGCATTACAATGGCTCCAATCTGGATCTAACCTTCTCAACAGCGTATCACTACCTAGCGCCAGTGGGGGATCCGCCATTTGTCCTCAGCCTGCTTCCGCCCAGGTTTTCTCTATGCCTGCTGCTGTTTCCCCACTGGAGCGACTACACATCGAGGTAACCAACGTTTGCAACTTTAAGTGTGAGTTTTGTCCAGATGCGATCATGCAACGGCGGCGGGGGCATATGGATCCCGCGCTGCTGGAGCAGATTTTGGCAGAGGTAGCGGCAACAGGGCTAGCCCGCGTGATTGCTTTTCACCTGATGGGGGAGCCGTTGCTCTACCCACACCTTTTTGAGGGCATTCACAGGGCCGCTGAGCTTGGTCTCCGCCTGCACTTGACCAGCAACGGTAGCACCTTCGCCCTCTGGCCGGAGCACGTTGAAAAGCTGAGCCGCAGCCGGCTGACGAAGTTGACGCTCTCTCTGCAAACTCCCGATCCGGCTACCTTCAGCATCCGCGGAGCACCGACCCGCCTGACGCCGGAGCGCTACTTTGCCGGGATCACCCAGTTTCTGCAGACGCATTTGCGCTCGACCAGCCCTACGCGGGTGCATCTCAAGTTCCTGGATACTAGCCCCCACCCTTTTTTGGTGCCGCACAAGGCTCTTTCGGTGATCGATTCTGCCCAGCAGATGCGCGCTCAGCTCTCGGCTTGGGCCAGACGAGCTTTGCAAGGGATCCCTGATGCACCGGCTCCCGATTGGGTGGACGCCCAGATTGCCACTTATCGAGCGGGCCGCTGGCAGCAGATCCCCATCCATCCGCGCTTGGTTTTGGAAACGTTCCCGTTGGACAGTTGGGGCAATGTGGAAACAAACCGGGTGATCCCAGCCCGTTGGGGATACTGCAATGGGGCTTCTGCTCAGGCGGGGATCCTCTACGACGGTACGGTGGTGCCTTGCTGCAAAGACTACGAAGGGCGAATCCCACTGGGGCAGGTGGCGCCGGGGAGATCCCTGGCCGACATTTTGCGGGGCCAGCCGGCCTGTGTGCTGCGGCAGGGGTTCCATCGCTTGCAGGTGAACCATCCCGTTTGCCAGCGCTGTATGGGCGGAGACACTTTCGCCAAAGCCTTGGCCAGGCAAGTGGGTTCTGTTGTCTACTTCAAGGTGTACCGGCCCTGGAAACAGAGCTTGGATCCCGGCTGGGGACAAGTGTGAATGGTTTCCAGATAAAGTCAATGCCCCCTGGCGGCCCCACGTGACTTTCTTTTGGGCGGCTCAGGTATCGGGAGGGAGTTCCAAGACCAGTGGCCCCAGCAAGCCCTTGCGATAGTCGTTGAGAATTTGCCGCGCCGCTCGTTCGGGATTCCCCTGATAGCGTCGCTCGGCCAGCTCTTGCACGGCTACGTTGCCGAGAGGGATCGCATCCGTCCAGCCGTAGCGCTTTTGTAGGAGCGCTTGGGCTTGGGGCTGCACCTTCAGCACCTGATCCAAAAAGTGGGCCGCCACCCGTTCGGGATCGTAGGCGGCTGCGCCGATGTCATCGCAGATGGCCAACAGAGAGGCCGCCTGCTGATCCGGCAGAGAGGGCGGAATGATGCCCGGCGAGTCCAACAGATCCAACTCCCCTCCCAGCCGCACCCATCGCAATTGCCGCGTCACCCCCGGACGTGCGGCGCTCTCGACGGCCCGCCGCCCCAAAAGCCGGTTCAGCAAAGCGGATTTGCCCACGTTGGGAAAGCCCACCACCACGGCCCGAACCGCCCGCGGTCGCATGCCCCGCTGTTGACGTCGCCTATTGACCGCCTGCCCCAGTTGCAAAATCGCCTGTTTAAGGCGATTCACTCCTTCTCCCGATTGGCCGTTGGTGGGATAGACAGGGATCCCTTGCCGTAAAAAATACTCCTGCCAAGCTTTCAGATCCCTGGCTTCGATACAATCCACCCTGTTCAGAGCCAGGAGGCGAGGTTTTTCCCCCAGCCATTGGCCCAGATCGGGATGGCGGCTGGCCAACGGGATCCGTGCATCCACCACCTCGATCGCCACATCCACCCGCTGCAACTGTTCCCGCAATTGGCCAATGGCCTTGGCAATATGGCCGGGATACCACTGGATGGCCGGAGAACCCATGCCGCCAAAACGTTGAGAGTGAACAACAGCAATCAGCAGTGGGATCCAATCTAGCCCAATTCCCCACAAGAGGCTCGACTGGCCCACCAAAGTATTCAATAATACAAGGCAGAGGGCGCTAGGATCCCTCGCCTGGGCAAGCTAATGATGAACTACCCCACCGCATGGGCGGGTGGGGTTTCCCCATCCGCCTGACGGCAAAGCTTTTGTCTCTTCCTCTGCCCCAGTTGCTTCATGGATCCCGTGTACCGGGCCCCTGAGGTAGAGCTGAAGCATCCAAGACTCACGAGGCGGGTTCCCAGCCCCGGTTGCTGGTTGGTAGCAACATTGAACATAACCATCACCGTCCCCCTGTCCCTCTCTATCGCAAAACCACAGGCAGAACAGACATGGTAGCGATTACTCAAGTCTGCCCACTCCTTGTGAACCGCACCACACTTCGGACAGCGCTGGGAAGGCTTGATGGCTTGCGTGGGAAGAAACAAGACCAGACCGCCCTTCTGCTCAATTTTGTAGGTCAGCAGCCGGTTGAGGGTTGCAAACCCCACTGACAGAATGGCTTTATTCAGTCCAGCCTTGCGCTTCTTCCCTTTACCCTTTGCCTTGCAGGTCATGCCCTTGACGTTGAGCTTTTCGGTCACGCCGACGTCATAACGACGGGCAATCTCTGACGTAACCTTGTGTTGCCAGTCTTTACGCTGACGGGCAACTTTGGCTTTGAGCTTAGACTCTAGCCGGTTGATTTTCTTCCATCTCCTGGAAGCCTTCACCCCCTTCCTAGGCGCACGCTTTCGTCGCTTGAGTTTGGCAGTCTTGCGAATTTTCTCCTCACTCCTCTGCGTAAACCGAGGATTGCTAACCTCATAGAACTCACTCCCGTCATACAAGGTTATGGCCGTCTCGGTGCCCAAATCGTAGGCAACAATCGACTCATACTTCAACTCTGACTGGGAACCATGGGGTACTTCTACCTCAACGGTGAAGGAAGCATACCACTGCCGCAACGATGGTTTGTAAACAATAGTTAGCGTGGTAGGCTTCCCCCAGTCCTTGGCCTTGCCCCGCATCCTTAGGGCGATGCCCAAGTCATTGAGAGTGACGGTGCCGTGCTTACCGTTGCTAGCTACCTTCCATCCCGAAGTGCTGGGATAGGTCCAGCCGGAATACTGCCGGATTGCCTTGAACTTAGGCTTTTTGCTCAGACCTTGAAAGAAGCGCTGATAGGCAAAGTCTACCCGCTTGACCGTAGCTTGCAGAGATTGGGAGTGCAGTTGGGCAAACTCCGGCCACGCCTGCTTGAACTCTGGCAGGAGGTTCTGCTGCTCAAGGTAAGTAACTGTGCGGCGATTGCGCCTGTACTCGTATTGCCGATGAGCAACGCAAGCATTGTACAGGTAGCAGTGCAAACGGCGAGCAGACCACAAGGCCCGCTCTTGGGTTTGGTTAGGATACAGCCGAAATGTCTGCCGCCTAGTTACCAGTCCAATTTCACTCACCTTACAGAGCTCAGTCGAGGCGAGAGTAAGGATAACACTTTCTGCATTTCTAACCTTGTTTCGAGTGTTGAGACAACGGTTCAGCAAACAGATCAATAATAAGATAAAGTGTATTGGGGAAAGACCAAGCTCTGGCACGATTCCAAATGTATGGTTTCCTGTGGCGGTGCACCCCTAGAAATTGTGAAACGATACATCCAGCACCCATCAGGGGGTGCTATCCATCCCCACCCGGGTGGGGAATTCCGCACGTCTAGTTAAGGCATGTAACAGGGGAGAACCATGGTCAAGCGCGTGCGATTGGATCCCATTGCCCAGGTGTCTGAGATTGCCACCAACAGCAATTTGCTCTCGGTGCTGCTGCAAGAAGAGCTGAATGTGTTGAAAGAGTGCGGCGGGCGCGGCCTCTGTGCCACCTGCCATGTGTATGTGAAAGAGGGGATGGAGTCTCTCTCGCCGGTCACCAAGCGGGAGCAGCGCACTCTGGAGGTGATCACCACTTGCAAGCCCAATTCCCGACTGGCCTGCCAAGCGCGGGTCCTGGGAGAAGGGGTGGTGGTGGAATTGCCGGCGGGGATGTACATCAATGCCTTTAAGGATATCGAGGCGTTGATCGGGCGGCGGGCCGAACAGCCGCTCTTGCACCCTGTAACCGGCGCGATTTTGGTCCAGCAAGGCAAGCTGATTACGCGCTCGGTGCTGGAATCGGTGAGGGATCTGGATCTGGATATCCAAGAGGCTTTGACTCGCAGCAGCCGAGATTTTTAGTGTTCGCGAAGCGGAACGTAGTCCTTGAAGCCCGCACTCTATGCGTCAGCATGAGCGCGGGAGTACGTCACGGTTTCAAAGCAGCGTTCGCACATCCACCACTTTGCCGCTCACGGCCGCTGCCGCCACCATGGCCGGGCTCATGAGCAGGGTGCGCCCGGTAGGGGATCCCTGACGGCCCTTAAAGTTGCGGTTGGAAGAAGAGGCGCTGATCTGGCGCCCCACCAACCGATCCGGGTTCATCGCCAAACACATGGAGCAGCCGGGATCCCGCCACTCAAACCCTGCTGCCTCGAAGATCTCCCGCAGGCCCTCCTGTTCGGCCTCCTGCTTGACCCGCTCCGAGCCGGGTACTACAAACGCCTTTACCCCAGGCGCCACCCGCCGCCCCTTGGCGATCTTGGCTGCCTCCCGCAGGTCGCTTAAGCGGCCATTGGTGCAACTGCCAATGAAGCAGACATCCACCGGCGTCCCCACAATGGGATCCCCCGGCTGCAAATCCATGTAAGCATAGGCCTCTTGGGCCAGTTCCCGCTCGCTTTCCGGCAGCTCCTCGGGAGCCGGGATCCGCTCATCCACGCCAATACCCTGGCCGGGGGTGATCCCCCAAGTAACCGTCGGGGCAATGTCGGCAGCTTGGAACACGACCACGTCGTCATAGACCGCATCGGGGTCACTGGCCAGGCTTTTCCACCAGGCCACTGCCTCTTCCCAGTCAGATCCCTGGGGAGCGAACTCCCGCCCCTTTAGATACTCAAAGGTTACCGCATCGGGATTGACGTAGCCGCAGCGGGCTCCCCCCTCGATGGACATGTTGCAGAGGGTCATGCGCTCTTCCATACTCATGGCCTCGATGGCGCTGCCGCCGTACTCGTAGGCGTAGCCCACCCCGCCTTTGACCCCCAGCCGGCGGATGATGTGCAGGATAACATCCTTAGCGTAAACCCCCGGCCCCAACGTGCCCTGGATCTCGATGCGGCGCACCTTGAGTTTGGACAAAGCTAAGGTTTGGGTGGCCAACACGTCCCGCACCTGGCTGGTGCCGATGCCGAAGGCAATCGCCCCAAAGGCCCCATGGGTGGACGTGTGGCTATCTCCGCAGGCAATGGTCATCCCCGGCTGCGTCAGCCCTTGCTCCGGCGCGATGACATGCACGATCCCCTGCCGACCGGAGCCGCTGTTGTAGAAGCGAATGCCATGTTGCCGACAGTTGCGCTCCAATTCCTGGATCATCTCCTCCGCCAAGGGATCGGCAAAAGGCCGCGCCCGGCCGTCGGTGGGAATGATGTGATCCACTGTAGCCACCGTCCGCTCCGGGAACAGAACCGGCAGATGACGCTCCCGCAGCATGGCAAAAGCTTGCGGGCTGGTGACCTCGTGGATCAAGTGCAGGCCGATGAACAACTGCGTCTGCCCCGAGGGCAACATCCGCACCGTGTGAGCATCCCATACCTTGTCGAATAGTGTCCTCTCGCTCATCTTCCCGGCCTGTAGCCAATTCCTGTAACCCTTCAATGTGCTACCTGGGGGAAAGCTTGTCAAGGTACAGGCTTTCGCACCTCAGTTCTCTGGCCAGGAAACTCCTGCGGTAGCCGATGAGAAGAGTCGCCTTCAAGCGGGATCCCTGAAAGCCGGCCAGGGCAAAAAGCGATAGCCTGCCTCTTCAATGGCGGCGACGATATTCGGCAGGGCCTCGGCGGTATGGGGCCAGCGATCGTGCAGCAGCAAAACCAGGGGTTGATCCGAATTCTTGAACACCTGCAACTGGGCTTGAACGCGTTCCAACAGTTGGGCCGCCGTTTGGCCGGCATAGGCATCTTCTGGGCTCATGTTCCAGTAAAGAACGCGATACCCTGCCTGCTCCAAAGAACGCCGTAAAGCCGAATCGAGACGAAAACCTCCCGGCGGCCGAACCACCAGTTGGGGATCCAAATGCAACGTTTTCAGCAGTTGCGTTGTCTGATCCACCTCGGCATAGAAGATCGCGTCACTGCTGTAGAGGCGTCGATAATCGTGAGTAAACGTATGGTTGGCTATGGTGTGGTGGTGAGCCCGAATGGATTGGGCCAATTCTGGAAATTGAGAGACATGATTGCCGATAAGAAAGAAGGTGGCCGGAATCTGTAGCTGATCCAAAACCTCTAAAAGGCGAGGGGTGGACTGTGGCCAGGGCCCATCGTCAATGGTGAGGAAAGCAGAACGGGGCGGCACCTCTAATAAGGGCTCCAGCACCTCTTCCAAAGGCAGGGGCAAAGGCTGGCTGTTTTCCCAAGGATCAAGCCAATTGGGATCTGCCGCCCAGCCGTGTTGCAGCACCACCTCCACATGAGGGGGAGCAGGGGTGATCAACAGGCGCCCGGTGTGCTCGTCCTGGTTGCCCCAGCTCAGCCGGTAGGGCAGCTCCGCAGGCACCTCAACAAGGGTCGAACGGGTAATCACGGCATAGGGAATGTCGATCAAATAATGCCCGTTCACCCGCTCTTGATGAACCCAAGCAGCAGAGGGAGCCGACAAATAAATGAGGAGATCTTGCGGGTTGCTGCCGCGCACGACTCGAACGCTCTCAATCGGGAGAACGGGGTCGTATTCTGAGGTCAGGGTTAGGTTGAGATCGAAAAGCGGTTGGGCCTCCACCGCGTAGTAGTACAGCCCCACCAATAGGAAAACCAAGAAAAAGATCGCCGCTTTCAGAGAATGCATGGAAGTTGCCGGGGCTTTCGCAACAATCATAGGGCAGAAGGCTACCCCAACTCTCCAGAGAGAGCAGGATGAGCTCAACTTATGAGCGCAGGCGCTCTTCCCATTTACGAGCAGGAGAGGCGCGGCGGATGTCCCGCCAGATGGCTGTGGCAGCCAGGGTGCCATCGGCAACCGCAATTGACACCTGGTTCAGGCCCTGCTTCAAATCCCCGAGCGCAAACAGGCGCGGGTGGGCAGTGCGGCACCACTCGTCGGTGAGCAGACTCTCCCCTTGCCATTTCAAGTCAGGGATCCCTTTCAAGTAGTCGTTGTGGTATTTGGCTCCCATCGCCACCAAGCCGGTGGTAGCCTCAATGTAGGTGCCATCCTCCAGCTCTACCCCTCTCATCTGGTGGTTTTCTCCCCAAAAACGGCGAATGGGAGCTTCGTAGAGGGGATAGCCGTGTTCGGCCAGTTTTTGGCGCATTTCAGGGCCAACCGAGCAGAGGCCGTGGGTCAACACCGAGATATAAGGCGTAAACCAGTTGAGGACAAAAGCGGTGTTGATTTGAGCCTCGGAGCCGACGATCAAAACCGCCTTTTGATCCCGCATTTCATGGCCATCGCAGATCATACAAACATGCAGCGAGTAGCCCGCATACTCGTAAACATTTTGCATGTCGGGCAATTGCGGCAAATGGTCGATGATGCCCGTTGCTGCAATCAAATATCGGCTGCGAAAAACGGGGTAGAGGCTGTTGACTTTTCCCACCTTGACCTTGACGGCAAAAAGCTCTCCCTCATCCTTCACATCTTCCACATAGCCCCACAGATAGTCCATCCCCAAGCTGAGGGCGTGCTCCCTTCCCTGTCGCAACAGCTCCCGCCCTGGCGTGGTCGGAGGTAGGCCGAGATAATTGCGCAAATCCTGCATCCAAAAAGAGCGGCCTCTGCCTTTTTCTACGACCAGGCAGCTCAAGCCGTAGCGAGCCAGATAGATCGCCGCCGACAACCCCCCTGCGCCGCCGCCGGCGACAATGACATCGTAGATTTTGTTCAAGCCAACTTCTAGGTTCTTGCTGTTCAGCTTCATAGACGGCATCCTCTCGTAAGCTTTCTACTGGGTAACCTTCAAGTCGTCGGTCGCGGATCCAAAAACCTTAAGAAAATCCATATGTCCCGAAGGTCTGCTTATCCTGTTCATGCATCATGTCTCTATTAAGGCGTGTCGAGGTGAAGGGATCAGTTCCAACAACCGTCTAGAATAGGGGCTGAACTCTCTGTCAGGAGAAGAACCTTATGCCAGGCATCTTAGCGGCCATTGCCCTCATCTTCATTGGCTACCTGTTCAACTCGGTCAAGATCATCAGCCAGGGGTATGAGGCACTGGTAGAGCGTTTGGGCCGGTTTCACCGCAAGCTAACCCCAGGGCTGCACGTTATTCTCCCCCCCCTCGACAGAATTGTTTTCCAGGAAACCATTCGCGAGAAGGTACTGGACGTGCCACCGCAGCAGTGCATCACCAGCGACAACGTTTCGCTGATGGCCGATGCAGTGGTTTATTGGCGCATCACTGATATGATCAAGGCCCGCTATGCAGTGGAGGATGTGCAACGGGCTTTGATTAATCTGGTGCTGACGGCCTTGCGCGCCGAAATTGGCCGCATGGACTTGGATCAAACCTTTTCCTCCCGTGCCGAGATCAACGCCCGCCTTTTGACAGAACTGGACGAGGCCACCGATCCCTGGGGGATCAAGATCACCCGCGTAGAAGTCAGGGATATCCAGCCCTCTAAGACGGTGCAAGACTCGATGGAAAAGCAAATGGCTGCCGAACGGGAAAAGCGGGCCGCCATCCTCAAGTCGGAAGGGGAACAGCAGGCCAGCATCAATCAGGCGGCAGGGGCTGCTAAGGCACAGTTGTTGCGAGCAGAGGCCGAGAAGCGGGAGCGGCTGCTGCTGGCCGAGGGTACGGCTGAGGCCATCAAAACCATTGCCGCCACTCTGCAGGAGAACCCGGAGGCAGTCAATGCGCTGCAATACCTGATGGCGCAAAACTACATCGATATGGGTTTCAAGGTGGGCAGCAGTCCCAGCTCGAAGGTGATCTTTATGGATCCCAACTCCATCCCCGGCACCCTGCAAGGATTGGTCTCCATGGTGGACGTTGCCAAAAGCGGACAGGGCTCCGGATCGCAACCGTTGCGCACCTCCGCTGCTTTCCCAACTGAGGTGGATCTTCCTCGGCTCGACTAAACCATGGTGGCTTCAGCCCAGGAAGGAGCTCCTGCTTGGCTGCTGGTGGGGCAGGTGGTGGCGGCCCATGGCCTGCGGGGCTGGCTGCGGGTCAAGTGCTGGTCAGATTTCCCGGAGCGACTCACCCAGCCGGGGCCCCGTTGGCTGCAGCGGGATGCGGATCCGGAGCCCCTACTACATCCTTTGATCGAGGGGCAATTTTTCCCGGCTAAGGGCCTTTACTTGGTGCGACTGGAAGGGATCCCCGATCGAACGGCGGCAGAGGTTTGGGTGGGAGCCAAGGTGCTGGTGCCGGCTTCCCACCGCTTGCCCCTCCAGCCGGAGGAGTACCACTACCGCGATCTCATCGGCTTGGCCGTCTATCACCAAGGAGAGCTGCTGGGACAGGTTTCGGGGATTTTGGCCGCCGGCCAGGATGTGCTGGAGATAACAACCCCTGACCGCCGACAGGTGTTGATCCCTTTTGTAAAAGCCCTGGTGCCCGTTGTGGATTTGGAAAAAGGCACGCTTCAGGTACAGCCGCCGCCGGGGTTGGTGGAGAGCTTTCTGGGTTAGGGTCTGGAGAGATAGACTGATTTCTCTACCTGCATCCCCTCCTGAACTCGGCCCCCAGAAGCGTCTGTGTGGCTATTCTAGCCTTTTGTGCTACCATAGGGGCAGTTTTTTGGGATACTAGACTCACTCCTGGCCTTTAAGGTCAATTTTCTGGGTTTCTGTGGATCTTGGCTGGGGGTCTTCTTCAGGATTGGAGTTGCGAATGACGGAAAACTACGGTGCAGAGCAGATCCAAGTTTTGGAAGGCTTGGAGGCTGTGCGCAAGCGGCCTGGCATGTACATTGGTTCCACCGGGCCCAAGGGGTTGCACCATTTGGTGTACGAGGTGGTGGACAACTCCGTCGATGAGGCTTTGGCCGGCTATTGCGACGATATTCAGATTACCCTCTACCCCGATGGCTCGGTGTCTGTTTTGGACAATGGCCGCGGCATTCCGGTGGATATTCATCCCAAAACTGGGCAGTCGGCCCTGGTGACGGTGCTGACGGTGTTGCACGCGGGGGGCAAGTTCGGCGGCGGCGGTTATAAGGTCTCCGGCGGGCTGCACGGGGTAGGGGTGTCGGTGGTCAATGCCCTCTCCGAATGGGTGGAGGTGACGGTTTGGCGGGAGGGCAAGGTTCACTTTCAGCGGTTTGAGCGCGGGGCGGTGGTGGGATCCTTGCAATCCGAGCCGCAACCCCAGGGATCCAACCGGCGGGGTACAGAGGTGCGCTTCAAGCCGGATGGGCTGATCTTTCCCGAGCGAGAGTTCGACTATGCTCTGTTGGCGGCCCGCTTTCGCGAGTTGGCCTACCTCAACGCTGGCCTGAAAATTACCTTCACCGACCTGCGGCGGGATCCACCGCACCGCGAAACCTATCAGTATGCGGGCGGCATCAAGGAATATGTAGCCTTCATCAACCACGAAAAAACCCCCATTCACTCCGACATCATCTACATACGGGGGGAGCGGGATGGCGTCGAGGTGGAAGTGGCGCTGCAGTGGTGCTCGGATGTCTATACCGACACGTTGATCGGCTTTGCCAACAACATCCGCACCACCGAGGGGGGCACCCACTTGGAGGGCCTGAAAGCCTCTCTTACCCTCACCATCAACAGCCAAGCCCGCAAGCTCAACAAACTCAAAGATTCTGACAGCAACCTGGCCGGAGAAAACGTGCGGGAGGGGCTGACGGCTATCGTCTCGGTCAAAGTACCCAACCCCGAGTTTGAGGGGCAGACCAAAACCAAGTTGGGCAACACGGAGGTGCGGGGCATTGTCCAGACCCTCGTCTCCGAGGCGCTGGCGGAGTATCTGGAGTTCAACCCCAACGTGGCCAGGGGGATCGTCGATAAAGCCATCCAGTCCTTCAACGCTGCCGAAGCAGCCCGGCGGGCCAGGGAATTGGTGCGGCGCAAATCCGCCCTGGAATCTTCCACGCTGCCGGGGAAGTTGGCCGATTGCAGTTGCCGTGACCCGGCCGAATCCGAGGTGTATTTGGTGGAAGGCGACTCGGCGGGGGGCAGCGCCAAACAAGGTCGGGATCGGCAGTTTCAGGCGGTACTGCCTTTGCGCGGCAAGATCCTCAACATCGAAAAGGCAGATCCCGCCAAGATCTACAAAAATGCCGAGATTCAGGCGATGATCACGGCGCTGGGGTTGGGGGTTAAAGGCGATGAATTTGATCCCAGCCAACTGCGCTACCACCGCATCATCCTCATGACCGATGCCGACGTGGACGGCAGCCACATTCGCACCCTGTTGTTGACCTTTTTCTACCGCTATCAAAAGGCCCTTCTGGAACAGGGCTATGTCTATATCGCCTGTCCGCCGCTCTACAAAATCGAGTGGGGCCGCAATAATGTTCGCTATTGCTACAGCGACGCCGAGAAGGATCAGATCGTGCGGGGATTGCCGGCCAACGCCAAGTACACTATCCAACGGTTCAAGGGTCTGGGGGAAATGATGCCCGAACAACTTTGGGAGACCACCATGAACCCGGCAACGCGCACCCTCAAACAGATCACCATTGAAGATGCGGTGGAGGCGGATCGCATTTTCACCATCTTGATGGGAGATGCTGTCGGCCCCCGACGGGAGTTTATTGAGGCTCACAGTGCCCATCTGGATCTGGCGGCTCTGGATATCTAGCCGATGGCGGGAAGCTTTGCCCTCTGGAGGAGGGTCGCTCTCCACTGTCGGCAGTTACAGTCGTTTCCAACAGGATTAAGACACTTTGCCGCCGGCCCAAGCGCTCCGCGCCGCTCACGCGACCACCCCCGACCCCTCTCCCTCAGGGAGCAGCCCAAGCGCTCTGCGCCGCTCACGCGACCACCCCCGACCCCTCTCCCTCAGGGAGAGGGGAGTTAGGGATAGGCGCGTTCGCGGCAGCATTGCGTCGCAACAACGACGTAGAGAAACGTTTCATGAATAGGTCAGGGAGTTGCAGCTCAAGCCATGTGGCAAAGTGAGGGAAGAGCGTTCAAGATCCGGCCATGCCTACATTGTTTGCTGCTCTCCTGGCGGCGCTGGGGGGCTATCTCCTGGGATCCATCCCCACCGGCTACTGGGTAGGCCGTTGGTGGGGCGGCATCGACCTCCGCCAACAGGGATCCGGCTCGACGGGGGCAACCAATGTGTTGCGGACGCTGGGCAAGGGGCCGGCGCTGCTGGTGTTGCTGGTGGATGCTGCCAAGGGGGCGGCAGCGGTGGCCCTGGGATCGGCTTTGGGATCGCCGTGGTGGGTGGTCGTAGCGGCCCTGGGGGCGGTGATCGGCCATAGCCGCTCCTGTTGGCTGGGCTTCAAGGGGGGCAAATCGGTGGCCACCAGCCTGGGGATCTTGTTGGCTATGGCTTGGCCGGTGGCGCTGGCCACTTGCGGAGTCTGGCTACTGGGGATCGCCCTCACCCGCATTGTCTCCTTCAGCTCTTTGCTGGCGGCGGTGGTGGCCCCGCTGCTGATGTGGGCAATGGCTCAGCCTCTGCCCTATGTGTTGTTTGCCTTGGCGGGCGGAGTGTATGTGATCGGGGCTCATCGACGCAACATCGAGCGCCTGCTGGCCGGCTCGGAGCCGCGCATCGGCCAAAAATTGGCCCAATCTCCCTAATTCACCCTGTCCCAGAGCACGATGGAACAGACGACAGTGGTTTTCGTTTACGGATCCCTGCTGCGGGGTGGCCAGTACCACAGCCTGCTGCAAGGAGCAGAGTTTTTGGGAACCGACAGCCTCAACCACATCGACCTCTACGATCTCGGCCCCTACCCGATGGCGGTTCCTGGCCAAAATCGGCTCTACGGCGAGCGCTACCGCATTCCCTTGAGCCTGTTACCCCGCCTAGACGAGCTGGAAGATCACCCGCGGCTGTACGAACGACGGTGGGTGCAATTGGAGAGCGGCACCTCGGCCTGGGTATACCTAGGTCGGCCCAAGCAGGTGCAGGGGTGCTCGCTCATCCCCAGTGGCCGCTGGCTGCCTCGAGATCCCTAGAGATCAAAGTGGAGCTTGACGCCCTCAACATACTGGGGCAGTAACTCGGCTGAGGGTGGATCCCATTCCGGGGGATCCGACTCTCTGGCAAAGGGAGCAGCGGCCTCTACAGGGCTGGACGTGCGCTCCAGGTAGTAGATGCGATCTCCGCGTCGCCAAACGTCCGGCTCAGGCAGGTAAAACAACCGGCCCAGTTGAGACGATCCGCCTCCCTCCCGGAACCAGCCCCCCAAGCGCTGCGGGCGCACCAGCAACAAAGGCAGGCAGAGATCGGCTTTGATGCGGTAGGCAAACTGATCCCGCAGCCGCTCCAACGTGGGATCCTCCACTTCCATCTGGGCTGAAAAGGGGTTGAGCAGAGCTGAGCGCGCCGCCGAGATCGACTCCTGGGCCGAGGCCACTGTCAATTGGGGGGGCTTCAGACCCAGATCCGCCAAGGTGGGCAGGGTGATCGAGCGCAACTCGGCCCGGTTGGCCTCCAGGTAGCCGGCCCAGCGCTGCAGTTGGGAAAAGGGGATCGGCAGGGTGCGGATCCCTTCTGAGATGGGCATCTCCGGCAGCAATACCGTCCAGATGGCAGCGGAAACCGAGAGCTTCACCATCAACTCGGCAATGGCCCAGTTCATCTGGGGATCCAAAGTCAGGATCAGCAGCGTCTCCGCATGGTCGATATCGGCTTTCAAGAAGGCTGACTCGCTCAGCACGGCTTCCTGCAAAGATCCGGGAAGCACCTGGCCAGGTTCCTCCAAGGACTCCGTCCCGCTGACGCGAACGGGCAGAGCTTTGGAGAGCCCATTGCTGGTGGGGGGCTGGGGCCCTGAGGTATGGCCGGCTTTGTGGCCGTTGAGCTCGGCTGGGCCGACAGGCTCGCGCAGACGGGATCCCGACGGCAGTGGCAGCACCTCCACCGCCTGGTTGAGGGAGCGCAGCAACTGGGCCAACTGGTCGACCAGCGGATGGTTGCCGACGATCACGGTAGAACTGCCCTGATCCAAGCCCAGCCAGCGGGCCACCCAGGCGGCGGTCAGCCCCTGCACCGTCACCGTGAGCGAGATGGTCAAAAACACCAGCGCCTTGAGGGCATCTCCCCCGGTAATGCCCCGCTCGGTGAGCAAAATGGCAAACAAAGAGGCCACCGAAGCCGCCACAATGCCGCGGGGGGCCAGCCAGGCCACAAACAGCTTCTGCCGCCAATTGAGGTCGCTGCGCCAGGTACACAGCCACACGCTCAAGGGGCGCACCACCAGCATCAGGCAGAGCACCGTGGCCAACGCTCCCCAGCCCAGAGCAAATACCGCCTTCAGAGAGAGGGTGGACGTGAGCAGGATAAACAATACCGAGATAGCGACCACCACCAACTGGCCGTGGAACTGGCGCACGCTCCGCTCGGCAATGGCCGCCTTCTGCCGCACCACCAGGCCCGCCATCACCACCGCCATCAGCCCCGCCTCGGAGCGCAGCGACTGGGCCAGGGCAAACACCCCCAGCGCCCCCGCCAGCACCACCGAGTTGCGCAGCTCCTCCGTCAAAAACTGCCGCGACCAGAGCAGAAAGGATCCCATCAGCCAGCCCCCCAGCGCCCCCACCGCCGACCCAATGGCCAAGCGGCTGGACAACTGCTCCAAGGCCATGAGGAAGCTGGGGTGGCCAGAAAGCACCACCTGCAGCACCACCACCGCCAAGATGGCCCCCACCGGATCGATGAGCACCCCTTCCCCTTCCAGCAGGGTGCTGACGGCGGAATCGACCCGTACCCGCTTCAGGATGGGGTTAATCACCGTCGGCCCCGTCACCACCACCAGGGATCCGAACAAAAAGGCCAGGGGCCAGGGAAACTCCCCCAAATAGTGGGCCGCCACCGCTCCCCCCACCAAGGTCAGCAGGGATCCCAACAACACCAAATTGCGCAGGCTATCGGAGACTTGGTTGAGGCGTTGCAGCCGCAGGTTCAGCCCCCCCTCAAACAGGATCAGAGCCACCGCCAACGACACCAGCGCCTCCAGCCCGGATCCCATAACCTGGGGGTGAACCCAGCTCAGGCCATCCGGGCCCAGCAGCACCCCAAACAGGAGCAGGAAAACAATGCTGGGCACCTTGACAAAATTGGCCAGGACTTGAGCTGCGATCCCGGCCACTAGGGCCAGCGTAAACAGGATCGTCAGCTCAAAGGAGTTTTCCATGCCGAGGCTCAACCTCCCTTAGCGAGAACTCTGTCCCAGCAGTTCTGTCTTGGTTAGCGTTGGGGCCACAGAAGGTTGACATGAACAGGCTGTTAACAACTACAAGTCGCTCCGGGCCGGGACAGACACAGGTGGGAGCAGCGAGAAAGCATCTTGACGAACAGGCAAACTCTGGCCGAATGTAACACTTTTATGTAACACCTTGAAGTTACTGCTCCTTGAGTCTAGGGTAGCTCAGGCCGAAGGTGAACTCAAATGGCCGCCCTCGGAGGGGGCAGCTCCCTGTTGCAGGCTGTCCTCTTGGCAGGGGCCGGCCTCCGCCAGGGGCTTGACACGACGAATGGGCAGGTTGGCGATCAGGGCCGTCGTCCCCCCTTCTGCCGCCAAGTGAAATTGCAGCCCCTCCGCATCCAGCTCCACATAGCGGGACACCACCCCCAAAATCTCCAGCCGCATCGCTTCCAAGGCTGCCGGGGTGAGGTCGGTGCGGTCGTGGGCCAAGATCAGTTTCAGGCGTTGCTTGGCCTGCTCGCGGCTGCTGCCGGAGTGGCGGGAGAAAAGCTGATCTAAGAAATCGAGAAGCATGGGCCTTAGCGGTAGCTGGAGTCAGTCGTCAAGGCGAATGGGGATGGGCAAACCCAATCCAAATCAGGCAGAAGAGCCATTCAAAGCACCTTTTGGTTTAAAAACCGCTTGGCTTTTTCCCAGAAAGACTCACCCAAGCTGGCCAACTTGGGGAATTCCACCGTCTCCCCTTCCAGCCGTCGGGCAATGCGCTGGATGGCCTGAGCAGCCAGAGTTGGGTTGGCCGAGAGGACTAGGGGCTCCCCTTTGTTGGTGGAGACGATCACCTCCCGGTCTTCTGGAATGATACCCACCAAGGGGATGGCCAGCACCTCCACCACGTCTTCCACCGACATCATCTGGCCGGCTACCACCATATCGGGGCGCAGGCGGTTGACGATAAGCTGGGTCGGTGCAATTTGTGCAGCTTCCAACAAGCCCACTACGCGATCTGCATCCCGCACTGCCGCCACCTCCGGGGTGGTGACGATGAGTGCCTCGCCGGCCCCCGCGATGGCATTGCGAAACCCCTGTTCGATCCCTGCCGGGCAGTCGATCAGCACATAGTCGTGGCTGCCGGCCAGCTTCTCGATCAACTGGCGCATCTGATCTGGGTTGGCCGCCGTTTTGTTGCGGGTTTGGGCTGCTGGCAACAGCGAGAGATTGGGGGTGCGTTTGTCTTTCACCAACGCTTGTTCAAGGCGACATTCCCCCGCAATCACCTCTAGAGCCGTGTACACCACCCGATTCTCCAGCCCCAGCAACAAGTCCAGGTTGCGCAGGCCAAAGTCGGCATCCACCACCACCACCGAGCGACCCAAGCGCGCCAAGGCAGTGCCCAGGTTGGCCGTTAGGGTGGTTTTGCCCACCCCGCCTTTGCCAGAGGTTACGACAATGACTCGGCTCATACCCCCCTCCGCAGAAAATCCTGAAGGCTGGCAATGCAGATGGCATCCTCCTGCAAGTAAACCACCTCTGGCGTGTCGGGGGGGGATCCACCCTCGGGTGGACGGGCCACCTGATCGGCAATGCGCAACTGAGTCGGCTCCAACTGCAAAGCCAAGATCACAGCACTCCTATCTCCCTCGGCGCCGGCATGCACCAGCCCTCGCAGACGTCCCCAAACCCAAATGTCTCCGCCCGCAATGATCTCGCCGCCAGGGTTGAGATCCCCCAGCAAGAAGACCGAGCCGCGGTGGCGCACGGACATTCCCGAGCGCACTGTGGATCGCAGGTAGAGGGGGGTGGTATCCGGGGGGACAGGGGGAATCGCCTCTAAGGGGGAAGATTGTTCCACAGAATAGCCCAGCGTCGCCGCCGCAATCGCCGTCGAGCGGGATCCGGTTTGGACGCGCCACAGTTGCAGTCCATGCTGGGACAACAGGGCAGCAAGGATTTGTAAGGCAGGCATGTCCAGCTCTCGCCCTTGGCACCACAGGGTCAGGGGGGCCACTCCTGCCCAGTGGGGTTTGCGGCTGCGCAACTGCCACACCAAGTTCTCCCAAACTTCTTCCCAGGTCAGGGTGCTGGGCAGGTGCAGATGGATCCCTTGGGCATCCGAGCGAAAGTACACACTGCCCGTAGCCCAGGAGTCTGGAGATGGGGTAAGCGGGGAGATTTCAGGGTTCCATGTAGGGGATCCCATCATGACGGCGCCTGAACATTTGCCCGAATATAGAGCCTCATCCTATTCCATTCTTCCCCAGGGGTATGGTGCAATTTTTGGCCAAATCGCTCAACATGGCCTAGTCAGCTCCGGCAGCTCCACTTGGCCTGCGCAATCTCTCCCCCAAACCCAGCGCACCGAAATCGAGATCTTGCCTGTGCTGCCGGTTTTACCCTATAGCCCAGGGCCAACAGACATGAGGGATCCCCGCCATCGATCTGGCCAACTCACTCCAGCGCTAGTGTACCAACCCTTTTGGGTCTTGCGCAGGGGTGTTCAATGGGTTGCATCTGGACAACCATGAGCTCAAGAGCAGAACACAGGGTCAGTTTGAAGAGAGCGCCGAGCTGTGCCCAGCGGATCCCATATCCAAGTTTGGTTTATAATCTTTTTAGATTTCGGCTTAGCTTGGATTTGAAGAGGTCAACTTTAGCCTGGCTGAGCTGTACGGCTCTTCTGCAGCGCCCCACTGGGTCTAGATCCTTTCCCGTCCTGTTTGGTTTGTTTTTCTATCAACTTGGGAGATTCTTATGGCCGTTCCCAATGGTCATTCCAGCACGCTTCCAGAGCAAGAAGCCTCTTCTGTGGGAAAGGACTCCGTCTCGCCAACGCAGATGGGTAGCCCTCTGAACCTGGCTCCTCTGCCTGCTGAGGGGGCCTCTGCTCAGATGCCGGTACTGCTGACGGAGAGATCCGGCCCGCCCGTCTTCCCCAGCCCTGTCAAGTTCAGCAAGATCGAGATCGACCACCGTCCGGTGGGGGCTTCGACCCTGAAGGTGGTGGATTACTATGCCGACGGACGTCCGGTTGCCGCCGCAACTCTTAAGGTTGTGGATACCTGGGGCGAGGGGCGCCCAACGGTTGCCTCGGGGGCCAAATTCATCCATGATCCCGCCCTCAATCGTCCGGTGATGGCCGATGGCCTGAAAATTGCCAAAACCTTCCTGGGCAACCGCCCCATCGAGGCCAGTCCCCTCAAGGTGCTGCGCTAGCCGGGATCCCCAAGATGGCCCCTTTGCTAACCTGGGCTGGGGCGCATCAGGGTGGTGAGTATGGAGCTCCTGGCGATTCTCGTGGGGCTGTTGGCAGGCTTGGGAGGAGGAGCAGGCTATCTGGCAGATCAGACGGCACGGCAGCTTTTGCTGGATCAGTTGGATCGGGCCGAGGTTTTGGAGGTGCGCATCCAAAGCCGGCCCAACTACCGTCTGCTGAAGGGCCAAGCGGATCGCCTGCTGATTGCCGGTCGCGGGCTGTATCGGGCCCCTTTCCCCCGCCTTGAGCTTCTCGAGTTGGAAACCGATCCGGTGGCGATCGATCCCTCTTTTTTTCAGGGGGCTCCCCTGCGCCTGGCGCGACCTCTGCAAGCTGCGGTGCGGGTGGTGGTGCGAGAAGAGGACTTGAATGCTGCCCTCAACCTGCCAGAGGTGCTCCGCCAGTTTCAGGATATTCAAGCAGATCTGCCCTTTGGCGGAGCTGGCAGGGAAGCTCGCCGTTTTGACCTGCGTCAGCCCCGCGTCGAGTTTTTGGATCCCAACCGTATTCAGCTTTCTGCCCTCTTGGTGGAGCGGGACGGCGGCACCGAGCAGTCGGTCGAAGTGGTGTTCAACGCCGGGATCCGGGTGGAAGAAGGGCGCAGCCTCAAGCTGGAGAATCCGGAGTTTGTCATCGGTTCTGTACGGGTTCCTGATGAGATCTCAGCAGCCTTCTTGGGCGGGCTCAATAGGGTGTTTGACCTGCAAGAGCTGGAAGAGATCGGGATCCTGCTGCGGGTGCTCAGCCTAGAGATAGAACCTGACCAATTGCAGGTGATTGGGTTTGTGCGGGTGGAGACGCTGGAGAAGATCATGATCCCTGACGCGGACGGCTAGAGATCCCGGTTGAGCATGGATGCAATCTTCAGCTAGAAACCGCAGGAGCCCCGCCCTGTACCCCCCTCTGTCCACCCGTATACGGGGGGAAGGCGGGCCGGTCAGGGTCGGGAGGAATGCGGACGACGGATAATCGTGACATGACCCAAGTCCTGACTATCTCCTGCAAGCTCAAGGTGTCTGCTTCGCAAGCCGTGAAGCTAGAGGCAACCTTG